>JAJDAG010000090.1 GCA_029262005.1 Candidatus Zhuqueibacterota bacterium
GGTGGGACTAAAACTCACTGAAATTTCATGCGTGGAACCCGGCGCCAAAGTAAAACCGCCACCACCGCTGTCAATATTAAATTCGGCTGCGTTGGCTCCGGTCAGGCTGCTGCCGCTTACATTCAAGTCAGCCGTGCCGCTGTTTCCGATGCTGAAGGTTTGGCTGCCGCTGCCGCTGTTTATTATCAAATCGCCGTAGTTGTGGCTGCCGGGACTGGAGGTAATGTCGGGGCTTGGACCGGCTGCGCCCGGTTGAATAACCACGCCAACGACGGCCCAGTCAACATCACTGCTAAAACTTCCAGCCAAAATTTGACTGCCGGCTGTGGCAAATTTCTGATCCTCAACGGCCATGCCTGCTGTGCTACCGCCACTTCCGGCGCTCTCTTCCACGTGTTCAGTATAACCGCTGCCAGGCGTGTGGCTGCGGTTCCGCAACGCGGCTGCACCATAAACCACGGCACTGTCAATACCGGTTGTCATGTTAAAAGAATAGCTGTTGCTATCACTGCCGCCTGAGCAACCACCTGCAACCCCGAGACTATTGCCGCTTGTTACCATTGCCAACGGACTCGCTGGATTTGCACCTGAATAGCGCGTTACTGCAATTACAGCGTAGTTTGGTGTTCCGTTCAGGTTGGCGCTCACCACACCGGCGGAAGCCGCTCCGAATGCCTGCCAAACTGAAACACCGGTTTGGTTTCTACCGGAACACTGACTTTGAACTTCAGACCAGGTCAGTCCTAAACCGCTGACATCGGTAACGGCTTTGAACGGTTTGCTTGAAATGGCTGCTAAATAGAGTTGGTCACTACCTCCACTTAAACTGCCTGACGACAAAGTGCTGCTGGAGGATGTGCCGGTTTGAACTTCTTCATGAACAATATTTCCAGTGCCTGGAGGCGGATCCTCGCCGGTTCCACTCAAGCTAACCTGATGCGGATTCTCATCCGGGTCATCACTGCTGATTTCTAAAACAGCGTTCTTCGATCCTGTGGACGCAGGATTAAAACTCACCACAATATCTTGAGTCGCGCCGGGAGTCAAAATAAAACTACCACCGCCACTATCAAGGTTAAATTCTGCAGCATCAAGGCCGGTCAGCACACTGCCGCTTACGCTTAAATCGCCACTACCATCATTGCTCACTGTAAAGCTCTGCGTGCCGCTGCCGCTGGTAAAAACAGTGCCGTAATTATGGCTTCCCGGAGCGACTGCAATGTCAGGTACCGGCGTAGCAATGCAGTTACCGCCCAAAGCAACATCCAGTGGATTTTCATCCGGGTCATCGCTGCTGATACTTAATGCACAGCTTTTGACGCCAAGGCTGGTTGGACTAAAACTGACGACAATATCATGCTGCTGACCTGGTGTCAAAGTAAAACTGCCGCCACCGCTATCGATGCTGAATTCTGCGGCATTCGCGCCGGTGAGGCTGCTGGCACTGACAGTCAAATCGGCATTTCCGTCATTGGTAACAGCAAAGGTCTGCGCCAAGCTCGTATTGATAACCACATCGCCATAATTATGCGGCGAAGGAGCAACAGTAATGTCTGGACTTGGTGTTGCTGCGCCGGTGCCGATTAAAGCAATGTCAAAAGGATTCTCATCCGGATCATCACTCGCGATGCTCAGACTCGCGCTCTTGGCGCCCAGAATGGTCGGCGTGAAACTTACGACGATATCCCGTGTTTGCGCAGGTGTTAAAATAAAAACACCGCCACCGCTGGTGATACTAAATTCGTCTGGGTTGGCGCCAATAAGACTGGTTGCGCTCACATTCAAGTTCAAATTGCCGGTGTTGCTAATGGTAAAAGTCTGGCTGC
This sequence comes from Candidatus Zhuqueibacterota bacterium, assembly GCA_029262005.1. Taxonomy (GTDB): domain Bacteria; phylum Zhuqueibacterota; class Zhuqueibacteria; order Oceanimicrobiales; family Oceanimicrobiaceae; genus JAJDAG01. Next base: position 1,827 of record JAJDAG010000090.1, read on the forward strand.
TGCCAGCACTGTTGATGACAATTTCCCCATAATCATGCGACGCCGGCGTTGCCGCAATGTCAGGCGCCGGTGCCGCCGGGGCATTACCATTTAAAGGAATTTCAAAAGGATTCTCATCCGGATCATCGCTGGAAATACTAAGATTAGCACTCTTGGCGCCGGAGGCGACCGGATTGAAGCTCACCACGATATCCTGGGCCTGGCCGGGTGTCAAAATGAAAGCACCCCCGCCGCTGGTGATACTGAATTCGGCTGCATTCGGACCTGTAAAACTGCTGCCGCTCACATTCAGATCAGCCTGACCAACATTACTGATGCTAAAACTCTGTGATGCGCTGCCACCCACAGCCACATCGCCAAAATCATGATTTGCGGGTGATGCAGCAATATCCGGCTGCGGTGTCGGTATCCCGGGAAGAATCTCCAGGCCAACCATGGCCCAGTCTGTTGTGGAACTAATACTACCATCGACTGCAATTGTCATTGGCGTCGCAACACTCTGATCTTCAATGGCAACACCGGCAATATCACCGCCACTACCGAATGAGAATTCATCTCGTTCAACATAACCACTGCCGGGTGTGTGCGCCTTGTTCCGAATCGCCACTGCGCCAAATGCATAGGAACCGCTGGCTGTTGTCGTCAAATCAAAAGAATATGCATCACTGTCGCTGCCGCCGGAACAAGCTCCGTTTACACCCAGAGTATTGCCGGAAACAACCGCACCAATCGGTGAATCAGGATCTACGCCGGAATAGCTCGTCACCACAATAGCCCCATTCTTTGGCGTGCTGGAAAAGCTAGCGGTTACTGTACCGCTTGAGATGGTGCCATACGCCTGCCAAACCGTCATCCTGCTGCGGCCACGGGCAGCGCATTGTTCTTTCACCAAAGTCCAGGTTAAGCCCAGGCCACTTACAGAGGTCACGTCGCGCGCCGGTTTACTTGAAATTGCCGCGAGAAACAATCGGTTGGCGCCACCGGTTAAAACACTCGATGCAACACTGCTGCTACTGGAACCGCCGGAAGCTGTTTCTTCAAACACAACGTTGCCATTGCTCGGCGGAATCACCGCGCCCGTGCCGCTCAAACTGACATCCAACGGGTTTTCGTCAGGATCGTCACTGGCAATACTGAGCGTGGCGCTTTTACCCCCTGCTGACGCAGGCGTAAACGTTACATCAATATCCTGTGTCTGCCCGGGTGCCAGGGTAAAACTACCGCCACCATTCGTAATGCTGAATTCCAGCGCGTCAAAACCACTAATACCGGAGGATGAGACATTTAAGTCAGCCGTGCCATCGTTACTGACTGTAAAGGTCTGTGTCGAATTCGTTGTCAAGTAAACAGTGCCGAAGTCATGCGATGTCGGTGTCACGGCAATATCCGGATCAAACGAGCTGACACTCGTTCCAGTCAAAGCAACATCAAACGGATTTTCATTCGGATCATCGCTTGCAAATCGCAGAGACGCATTCTTTACGCCCACAGTGACAGGATTGAAACTAACGGCCACCGTTCTGGACGCACCTGCCGGCAGGGTAAAGCTACCACCACCGCTGTCAATATTGAATTCTGCAGCATCAGCACCAACTAATGTTGTGGCTGAAACGTTTAAATCTGCGTTGCCTACATTGCTTACTTCAAAGCTAAATGACACACTGGTATTAACCAACACATTCCCATAGTCATTCGACGACGGTGCAACCGCAATGTCAGGTGTTGGAGTTCCACCGCCAAGCGCCATATAATTATGAAAATAAGTACGATCAGAGCGATCGCTGGCCAAAACAACCAACCCGGTATTACCATTTACATTCTGCTTGGTAGAGGTAGGATCATTCAATTTGGAAGCAGATGAAAACTGAATAAACTTCGTGCCGCTGCCGGTGGGCCAATTGGGGTTATCGAAACCCGTTTTTTTATAAGAAATAGTATTTCCACCATCCTTGTTGCGGGTAAAAATATACATCTCTCGATTACTTGTATCGAGCAGCAAGGTTGGTCTGGTCGGACTGAAGCTATTACTGCGATACACCGGATAGGATAACCAGTCTGAGGCAAATGAACAATCCCTTCCGCTTTTGCAAACCAGATTCACGATGAGTGCAGCCGAGTTAGATGTTTTAACCACCGCGAATACACTTCCGGCTGGATCGCTGGACAATGACTTCAAATTCAGATGATCATCGCCCGATGTGGCATAAGCAACTGCGCTTTGCCATTGGTTTTCAGGATCACCATCTCGGTGATTGGCAAAATACATTTTGTTGCCACCACTCTGGTTGCTCCACATCAAGCCAATACCTGCAGTAAAGGATACAAGTGAGGCAAGATCATCACTTGATACGTTTGCAGCACTGCCGACGGGTAGCTGAAACGGCGCAGCCCAATTAGTATCATCACTATTAATAGTGTGATTAATCATCACTTTGCTATTCGCTACATAAGTCACCCAGAGTTTGCCGGTTGAATCCTTTTCAAGGACAAGGGCTTCTGTTTTAGACTGATTCACCTCAACCGGAAAACCAGCATCCAGCGAATATGTGTCACTTGTTGAATTATAACTGTAACGAAACAACTCGCCCCGTTGTCCGGAAGAAGCACTGCCCCCACTCGAAGCCCAGATATGCGACACAACATATAATTTGGTGCCATCCCAAAGACAATCGGCCTTCGTACCCTTCCTGTCATCCAACTCAGTGCCGGTATCAATCCAGGTTTGCGAAGGAATATCTAAACGGAATATATGATAAGCCTTGCCGGAATTACTCCACATGCTCGCCCACCAATAGCCATCATTCCACCAAAGCTTACTTTCGGGTTTCTCTGCGGTCACCTCGGCGTTACTGCCCGTGCCGGAAGGATACGTGTGATCCATATAACCGACCTGAGCCCAGGCTTCCGCCTGTAACACAAATGCCCATAAAATCATCACCCACAGCAGATACAGCCTGCATCTTAACTCTTTCGCATCACTTCTTCCTCTCTTAGACATCCCTTCTAATCCTCCTCAAGCTGGTTGCAGTTCTCATGATGTTCACACCTTTACACATTTATGTCTATTATTATAATATACTCTCGAATCACGACTTCGCAGAATCAATGTTTGCAAACCAAGTGATTAAATATTATGTCGTGCCGCTCCGGCCTCCTCCCCCGTTGCCCCGCTTGCGGACTACCATCAAAATGTCTCTCCGGTCACAGCGGGAAAACAGTCAAAAATAATTTCACTCAGGCCGGCGGGGCCCCGGTGTGCGGGGTCCTGCGCGGGCTTCAGGCGCCTCCTCGAAAGGTGGCGCTGCGCGCATTTCTGCTAGTCGCCCAGAACCAAACGGGGCTAGCCTGCGGGGTCGCCCTCCGCTGCTTTTTATTTGCTGTCCCCAAATTGAACACAACTTCTTATTTTACCTGCTTCGTGTCTGACCGAAAACACTACTTCTGAAAAATCAACTTCTGTGTCAAAACTTCCCGACCAACAAACATCCGCAAAAAATACACGCCGGAGCTGATGTCCAGACCGCTTTGATTTTTACCGTTCCAGACAATTTTCTTGAATCCAGGCGACTCAATACCGTCAACCAGGCGTACAATTTCCTGACCGCGAATATTGTAAACCAGCAGCTTCACCTGCGATTGCTCCGGCAACGCGTACTCAATGGTGGTGCCGGCATTAAACGGATTCGGGTAGGCCTGCAACAGCTCAAATTTATCCGGTAAAGCTGCGCTCCTCAACACGGGTTCGTTTTCTATGGCTTTGCTCAAACTCACACCAATTTCCGCATCGCTGACCTTTGAGGCCATCGATTCTTTGCTCG
>JAJDAG010000010.1 GCA_029262005.1 Candidatus Zhuqueibacterota bacterium
AAAAATCAGGCCTTATGCTGATGGGCTGTTTGGATTCAATTATCTATTTACGGAAACGACGGTGGAGAACAGAAACGGTACCTTTGGCGATGATGTCGCGGCCAGCACCAATTTTGATGATTTTGCGCTAAGCTATGGTGGTGGTGGTGGGATTATGTTTCAAGTCCACCAGTCGGATAGAACAGATAAGCCAAATGCCAGAGACAAGAGAGTATTTATAGATGTCCGGGCGCGTTATTTATTGGGCTCTGAGGCCGAGTATTTGAAGCAAGGCGCTATCGATAGAAAAGATGGCAAGATTACCGTTAATCCAACTAAATCGCGCACTAATTTATTCTCGGTTAATTTAGGTGTGGTTTTTACTTTTTAGCCGATAATACATGGGTTTTACAAAGTTCTGTTAATATCAACACGGCGGTTGCATAGGCATCCGCCGTGTTCTATTTATGCACCAGGCATAACACCGTTACGAATGAGTGCAAGTCGCTATGCGTCCGGCAGTAGGGAAAGCATTGGCTGAACAGCAAGAGCAAGTCATGTAGTTATTCCACTCAAAGTCAAGTGGAAGGTGCGACGGCCCAAGCAAGGCCTATCAAAGGATCGAGAATACAATGAATACCAGAAAGCTTTTTCTCTCAAAATTCTCGGCGTTCGGTAAGAGGGCTTTGAAAATCATAATGTAGCTCACGCTTTATTTGACAGCTTCATTGAGGTTTTAACTATTTAAATCATTCAAATATTTTTCATTAAAAAAGTCATTCATTTTATGAAAAAAAATATGAACAAGTTGCTAACAGCCACAGCAGTAATTTATCTGTTAATGTTCAGCATGAACCTGTACGGTCAGGCTTCAGAACCGACAACAACGGCAGCCTGGTCCGACAGACCCTTTTCGTTGGGAATAAATACCGGGTTCTCCGGTTTTCAAAATTTAAAGGAATCACTCATCCAATATTATGGAGTTACTTTTGGGTTAGAAACCGAGTATCAAAAGCGCTTTAGCAAATCTATGCTGAATACGGCTTTAAGCTTCCATTTCACTCCTGAAACAAACGGAAAAAGTGACCAATCGGATACACAAGAAAAATATCTTCAATTCAGAACATCCTGTTTGTTCCGGGTAAAAGAATTTTCCGGTTCATGGAAACTCTTCGCAGGTCCCGAGATTAGTGTATCGAGTCTTAGCAGGACGAATGCTCTTTTGCTAAATAACAGTGATTATGAAATGTTTGAAATTCTTCTGTCTGCTATGTTTTCCGCTCACGGCAAAATAAAGAACAAGCATTTCAGGTTTGACCTTGGCCTGGGACTATTGGGATTTGTTGCAGAGTCAAACAGCTTTGCTTACCCTTATCCACAAAGCCTTCTTGAAAATGAAGAGGTGGAATTTGGACCCGGGCCGCCCGGACTCATTAAATATGGCAGAGTTGAAGCACTTGGTAAATACTTAGAATTTAAGACGGGGATTACCTGGAAATTAAATGATCGATGGCATTTAGGCTATTTCTGGAATTTCACTTCATACGCCAGGGTCAAAAATTATCCGGTTGCTTTTGCCACGAACCTTATTCAGGTCAATTGGCTGTTTGGCAAAAAATCATCTAATCAATAAAAAAATAATCATGACTAATAAAAGAAATATAATTTTCCCGGTACTCATTAGCTTGTTATTGATTGCAGGTTGTGAGAAACTGGTATTCGACCCACAACCCGGCGGTGACAACCTAAGTGTCTTTGACGATGCGTGGACGGCTTTCAACGAAAAATACGCTCTCTTCGAATCTAAAGGCGTGGACTGGAATGCCATTCGAACTAAGTATGAGCCTCGGGTGTCCAATGAAATATCCCCGGATTCTTTTTTCAATGTGCTGGAATTAATGATTGCGGAATTACGGGACGGACATTCTTATGTGGGAGGTTATGAACCTGAAGTATCGTATGCATACAACATTTTTTATGATTATGCTACCAATGATTCCATCCGTAAAAATTTTGATGAGGACATTTTAAAAGCTGCCTACTTTGACCCAAACAATGCAAAGGTCAAAGGGAATATTACACATTTTATTACGTCTGACAATATCGGTTACATTAGAATACCTACTTTCGCAGGAGAAATAGTCGATATATCGGAAATCGTTTCTGCAATGAAAGGTACAAAAGGGCTGATACTGGATGTGAGGCAAAATGGCGGAGGGAGCCCTCATTATGCAGCTACCGTTGCGAGCCATTTTGTGGATAAAACCTATGAAGCCGGAACGGACAGATATAAAACCGGTCCCGGTACGGATGATTTTGTGACGAGTACTTTATCCATTAACCCCCACCCTTCTGCAACCTACACCAAACCAATGGCGGTTCTGATTAGCCGTGGGGTCTTCAGTGCAACTACCAAACTGGTTTTCTATCTTAATCCTGCGTCGCATGTCACTTTTATTGGCTCAAAAACGGGAGGCGGGGCTACCTCGCCCGCAGACAGGGAATTGGCTAACGAGACTGTCGGAAAACCCCTCAACATCTGAGATATTTTGTGCTTGCGCAAAATATCTCAAAGGAGCCCCCCC
>JAJDAG010000091.1 GCA_029262005.1 Candidatus Zhuqueibacterota bacterium
ACAATAAGGGCAAATGCAAGATGGTCGCACTCACTGCATCTACCAGAAAATTGCTCTGTATTATGAATTCCATGATAAAAAACAATCAACATTGGCAGCCAAAATGTGCAGAAATGGCTTGACTTTCAAGACAGTCGCTACTTGGCTTACATAATATTGTTACGCTCGTATTTATAAGAATACCAATTACTCTCAAGTTTGTGATATGTATGATACCTTGCCTTCAAGGACCTACCGTCTGTAAAGTGAACGAATCCATTATTGTATTCCGCCATTACGAATTTCACTTCATATGTCTGCTCATTCATGATAAGGGGGGAAACTGCAACCATGAGGAAGTTATGCAAATCCATGAAATGTGCAAGTTCAGCAAGCAAGTGAATTTCATCCTCTGCAAACTTGTAGTCAAATGGTACTCCCTTCATTGCGTCCGCTTCAGAAATTATGTTTTCTATTGAAAACCAAATCGAGGAGTCGTCTGACTCTATAGTGAAGTTAGCAGACTGTCCCTCGCCACGTTGATCCATCATTGTGAGAAGATAGTCAATTCCGGCGTCACTCTTTAACCTTTTGAGGACAAATAGAGTACGTCTCCGACTCATCAATTCAGTGAGTCTCTCAAGCTCAGGCTTTATCTCTTTAAAAATTGAGTTTAACTTCTCCTGACTTAAAGTCGGTTTTAGCGAGCATCCCAAAGATGAAATAAGAATCGAAGATAAGATGAAAACAATTATTTTCCTTACTGTGCTTCTTATCACAATGACCTCCTTTGTTTACCTTACCTGCCGAAATTACCCATAAATTTATGACCCTTTCCGACTGCCCGGTTGTCGTGATATTCATCAATACGGACTTCGTTCACTACTGTACCCCCATGCGCCAAAAAACGGGTATCAGTATATTGGAACCCCAGAAAGTTCATGGCGCCACCCCACAAAAAATTGCCAGCCTCTGCCCAATTAAAGGCCACGCCGTTAATTACGTAAAGGCTGTTCTTGTTCAGGCCTTTGTTTTTAAAATCCATAAGTCCGCCTTCCCCAGATCTGACTCTGACTTTATCAATAATATCATAATAGAAAACGGCATAGGGAATTTTAACACGCCCAATACCGGAAATCCCTGCATCAATTCGTTTCAGAAACTCGCCAACCCCGACCTCTCGAACCCTACTCCATTCATACTCAGAAACTGTTCGCATGCTATTCACGCCAACGTAGTTGTTGTCTTTAAAAGAGATATTCCCATCATCCCACTGAACAAAATGATTGTCCCCAATAAGCCAATCAAAAGACCAGAAGCCCGTTTCATTCCTACCCATCACGGCTCCCTGCTGGTTAAAATAGATGTCATCCATTCCATCTGGGTCAAGACGGCTAATCGGATCATTCCCCACATAAACATACGGCGACCAAAACTCATCCATCGGGTCCACGCTATGCCACCTGCCCAGTTGTGGATCGTACCGACGTGCGACATAATCGTACCAATTCAACCCCAAATCACCCTCAAACTCTTTGCCGTTGTAGAGGAATTTGTTGTCTGCCAAGCCCGCTTTTACCCAGGAGTCGCCGCTGAGGCGCAGGCCGAACGGGTAGTAGTGGTCTTCCTGTTTTACTGTGGCAGTGTCTCCGGCAAAGGAGACGCGGGTGTTGCCGAGGTGGTCTTTCAAATAATATTCGTAAGTGAACGAACCATCTGTTTCGGGAATTGCGCGGCCCTCGGCGGTGTGCACAAACTCCAGGGTGTTGCCGCTGTAAACAAAGCTGTTGGCATAATCTTTCACCAAAGTCATAACGCCGCTTTTAAACACCTCTTTGCGCAGTTTGGCGCCGGTGGAGGTGTAGGCAAACTTTATGCTGTCATTGCTGCTAAAGGTTATTTTTTCCGGCAAGTTCAAATGGTTGTAGGAGATATTTGTAATGCCTTTGTTGGCGTTGAAGGGTTTCTTACCATAGTTCGGAAGTCGAGCTTGTTTTAATCGGGTCGCTTGTGGTAAGATTGGACTGCACCCTGCCTGGGTGTTACAGGCTGGGCAGAAGCAACTCAATGTGATTCATGGAGAGGCAGAAAGGTGACTGTATTGGTCAAATCTTGTACAATTGAAGTCTTCGCGATTTTTTCCAGGTCTCGCACACAAGTGCCTATGAAAATCCGTCGTTGAGTTGCAAAGATTATCCCGGTAAAAGGAATATTATCAGCTTGACGGCGTGCCGCTTCTACAAGAAAGTCAGTATCCAGGGTGAATAGTATCCGGCCCAGGGTTGTTGCACGGTCTAATAATTCCGGATCCGGTAACTCATGAGCACCATCCTCAAAAGCTGTGAGTACATCAACACCACGTACTCGCACTGAATCCGTGATCGCACGGGACACATTGTGATCCATGTACAGAGACAACGCCATTTAGAAAACTACCGAGCGAAGTTTGTCTCTAAGTTTAGACTGCTTCAAGGTGTGCTGATAATGGTCGATTTGTTTGAGCTCTGCTTCGATTGAGGTGTCCAGTTCCTCGTAGTGGTCGGCATAATATGCCAGAGCGGCATAAACCTGGCCAAGTGTTAGGTGCGGGTGTTGATATTGGAGCTCTTCAGGACTCCAGCCATAGGCCTGTTTTTCCATAATGAGCTGGGTGACTTTCATTCTGGTCCCATTTATTACCGGACGGTTATGAGAATCAAAAACAATATGCTCATATTTCTTTTCTACTGCTGGCATGATTGACTCCTGTTATGAGACAAGTAAATATAAACATCCGCCAGCTAATTGACAAGGCGAAAAGTTGGGTACAAAGTGCTTCTTATGGGAGAAATGTTGCTCCTTTCAAGTTGGTTTCTTTGTTTGCGAGGCGCATGCCAAACGGCTAGTAATGGTCTTCCTGTTTTACTGTGGCAGTGTCTCCGGCAAAGGAGACGCGGGTGTTGCCCAAATGGTCTTTCAAATAGTACTCGTACCTGAATGAACCATCCGTTTCAGGAATGGCGCGGCCCTCGGCGGTGTACAGGAACGCCAAAGTATTACCGCTGTAAACGAAGCTGCCAGTGTCGTCTTTAACCAAAGTCAAAACGCCATTTTCAAAGACTTCTTTCCGGAGCTTCGCACCCGTTGAGGTGTAGGCAAACTTTATGCTGTCGTTGCTGCTGAAGGTTATTTTTTCCGGCAAGTTCAAATGGTTGTACTCGATTGCGGTGATGCCTTTGTTGTCGTCGCGGGTCATGTTGCCGTTGAGGTCGTACAGATACTCATCGGATAGGTTGGCGCCGTCACCGAAATCGTAATCGCGTATTTCTTAAGCCAACAATGTGAAAAGGTACAAAAATGTTTGAAAAAACAAAAGCCCGGATTATAGGAGGATACCGGGCGTTCTGTTCGCGGCACATGAGTGGCGGCGCGGGACTCCAACGCTCAATCATTCATACTGCCAATTTCTGAAAACCCAGCCGCTATCTGGCTCAACATAATCATAAATTAAAACGATGCCGATTGAATCGCCGGTTTCTTTATGGAGTCTGAAGCCAGCTCTTGTGACATTAGCAGCCACAATGCTGTAATAACCCGAAAATTGATGCTTATCAATGCCTTCTAAATCGGTAAGCACGTAGTTCCTAAGGTCAATTTCTAATCTATCTTTGGGTACCTGCGCTGTGTTAGAAGTACACCCATATGAAAAACAGAGGAAGACAATTAATATTAATCTTTGGTTTCATTTTCTCCCTAATATTAATGTTATTTTTTTATTTAATGACGTGGAAAAAATCACCGAATTATTTTCCGGATTCAACTGCCTGTGAAATATGCCAGTTCCAACTATTTAGTGTTTGAACGAAAACACTCTCGGTCAGTCATTCCCGCGATCATTTGTTCGGAAATCTCCTGCTCAAATCCTGCGATTCCGGCATACAATAAAACCGGAGTGACAAAACTATTCGGGTTTTCGGTCAGACACTATTTTTTAGTTCGTGCACTTCGTGGTGTATTTTTTTTGAGGCCCGTCAATTCGGGCAAAGAAAAAGTATATTTCAAGCGTTATGTTTCTGAAAACAATCTGTGTTTCATCCGTGGAAATCCGTGGTGAATATTTATCTTGGTGCGTCATCGATAACTACTGTACCCAAACAGCTTAGCCTGGCGCCTTATTTCCCCCCCTTGCCTCTTCCTTTTATATTTTCATCCCAGTATTTCATCCATCCCTTTGATTTTTTTGAGAAAACCTGCCAGTCTATATCCATTTGTTTGATTGGGTTTGCGGTAATCCACGAGGGCAGGGCCTCTTTATCGATGTCTTTTCGTGCTGGAATGCGGTAGTATTTTTTGGCCTGAATAGCGAAACTTTCGCGCGTCGTGATAAATTCGTAGAATTTCTTTGCCCACTCAGGCTGCTTGCAATTGGCGACAATGGCCAACCCTTCAACCAGTACCGGGGTGCCGCTGGCAGGAATAATGTACTCGAAAGGGTAATCGTATTGTTGTTTTTGTAATTCAATGTCAGGCATGTTCCAGAGTGTGATCTGCGCTTCCCGGCGGGCAATGGCAAGGTACATTAAGGTCGGGTTGGCTGGGTAGATTTTGGTGTTTGCATCCAGTCGGCGCAGCCAGTTATAGCCATCTTCAGGGGAGTTGCTCTCTTTAAAAAATCGCCAGATTATGGCTGAATAAATGGCGCGCATGGTTCCGGAAGCCAGTGGATTGCGAATGGCAATTTTGTTCTCCCATTTTGGCAGAAGGAGGTCATCCCAATCCTGTGGCGCGGTTTCGCGAGTAAGGATTTGTGAATTAAACGCAATGACTTCCGGTGTGAGAAAAGTGCCGTACCAGCGGTCGTCGGGGCCATGTTGCGATGAGTCGATGGCAGATGCCCAGCTTGGCTTGTACGCTTGCAGCAAGCCTTCTTCAGCAGCATTCATAAAAAATGACGACGGTGCGCCCCACCATAAATCTGCCTGCGGATTTGTCTTTTCCGAACGAATGCGATCAAGCACATCCTGAGAGCCCATGTCAAGCCAGTGTACTTTTACCCCGGGGTTTTCAGCTTCGAAGCGACTGGAAAAATCGTTGAGCAGCTCTTTGCCGTGAGGGGAATAAACTACGATTTCAGCTGTTGCTTTTTCTGAGTTACTGCAGGAAACACTAAACTGGCTTATCGCGAGAAACAGGATTACTGGGAAATAATTTTTGTGCATCTTTTTCACCAGGGGCATTTGTTCAGAAATGTATCCGCGTTGATGCGGGCTTGTTTAGTGTTTCACTCGTGCGAGGACACCATGGTAATCGTTGAAGATCAATTTTTGGGGTTTCTCAGAAAATGGGCCGAATTGCACGATTTTGTTTTGACTGGTCATCTCTACCAGAGTTGTTTCAGTCTCCAGGTTTTTGAAACTGATTGTCACTGGAATCATAGCACGAAAACTGGTCGGCACATCTTTCTGTTCAATCTTCAGTTCTGCTTTGTAGCCCTCGGCCGAATTCACGAACTTGCTATCGTAAACATAGGTTGGAACATGAGTTCCATAAATCCATTGCTTAAAAAACCAGTGCATGTCTCTTTGGAAATGCTCGGTCACAATTTGTTCGAAATCCTCGGTTCGAGCGCGGCGTCCTTTGAATTTATGTGCAAAATCTTTTAACATGGACAGAAATCGGCTATCATCTCCGGTCTTGAAATCGCGCAACATGGTTCGGAGCATGTGAAATACATAGGCGCCTTTTTCATAGACATTGACGTAATAATCCACGGGATATTTGCTGCCGAGCCGTTGCCCCAACCAGATGGGGCCTGCCTGCAAGCCATCGCTTCGGGACAATGCACTGAGTGAAAAGCCAAACAGACGCAGTCCATTACTGATGCCGATGTGACCTTTTTCGAGTAAATCGCTGCGCCAGCCGGCCAGAACTTCAAAAAATTTCTTATCGTCTGCGAGTATAAACTGCGTTGCCATGGCGCCTGAATATTCTGCCATGCCTTCACTCAACCATTGGTCGTGGTAACTCTGCCAGCCGACAAGATTACCCCACCACTGGTGCGACATTTCGTGCGCCCGAAGCGGTTCCATGACGCCATCAAGATAATCTCCAAAACTGACGGAAGTGAGAAAAATGGCGCCCGGATAACTGTTGCTATTCTGTCCCGGTCTTTCAATTATTTGCAGGTGCGGGTAAGGAAAATCGCCCAACATGTTTTGAAAGAAATGCAGGCTCGCCATCACGTCGCCGGCAATCGACTCCCTGATGGTTTTTGACCGATGTTTTGCAGAATAAACTTGAATTGATAAATCTGAAAAATCGAATTGACTTGAGTCAAACTGACCGAAGGCGAAGGCTATGCCGATTACCGGTGTCTCTTGTTTCCAGCGGGTCACCTGAATATCACCCTCCCGGCGCTCTTCGATTTTCTTGCCTACCGATAAAACTTGCATCTTGTCCGGGGTGCGGTAAGTCAATTGGTAAGTCGCAGGGTTCAGGTAACCGGAGCGCGGGTACCAGTGGAGACTCTGTTTCAAGAGGTAGTTTTCATTAATGCGCTCAAGAATTTTACCGGAGTAGCAGACCGTGATTTCTGTGGTGTCGCCGGCCGCCATCTTTTTGTTAAAGAATACGGTGAATCCGGCCTCGTCCTTTTCTTTAACAAAGGCCAGTGTGTCACCTTGCGCTGAGAGCACGGAGTCGATTTTTACTTCATCAAAAATGGTAAGAGGTGTCGCTTGCAGACGGTCTGAAATAGCGGTGAGATGTAAGACGGCGCGCACTTCTGCCTTGCCGTTTTTTTGCACCTTCGTGTCCAACTCGTAGTGTCTAATGGCGAATTGTCCGCGATGTGCCAGGTGATTATCTGTGTTGTCATTTTTTGCTGCAAATGAGTTTACGGTATAAAAATCTTTTTTGGCGCGATGCGGGAAGTATTGCATAAGTCCGACGTTTTCCCGCACCCGCGAATCTGTTGTGAATATCAGGTATTTGTGGAAATTCAGCCGCTCTTGGCTTTGTTCGAGCGCGGCCAAAAACAGCCCTTGTCCGCCACTAAAATCATTGGTTAAATCGCTGACAATTCTGCTAAAGAGATTGGTGCCTCGTTCTTTGAGCATCCATTGCGTTACTTTTTTTGACAATTGCGAAACATGTTCCGGGACTTTTGCCTGGACGAATTGCAGACGTTGTTGCAATTCCATGGCTGTTTCGTCGCTAAATAGGAGGTAGGCGGCAGTGAAAGGCTGCGCCACCGAGTCGGCTTTTAGAAATCGCAAAGCTTGCGCCCGCTCGATTTGGTTTGGCAGTGACAGGTGAAACATACCTTTTCCAATAAAAACAGCCGCTACTGTTTTTTCAGCCACAGGCTTGAGCAGGTAGAGTTTACCTTCTTTAAAGTTGAGCGTCCCGGCTTTTTTCTTAAGTGAAAACCCGGAAATATCCGCGACGCGAGCCGGTTCGAAAAGATGTTCTTTTAATGTCTCGTAAAAGAAGATGGGGTTGTGCCCGGACTGGCATTTCGCCACTTGCGTAGCGGTTAGCAGAACGGTGGTAAAAAGTAGGGCTGTCTTGATTTTGTGTGCCATACTGAAACTTAGTGAATCTATTTGAAAAAGGAAAGCGATCCGGTTAATCTGTTACCAGTCAAATCTACTCGGAAAATAAAAACTTCTCACGCAGAGGCGCAAAGTCGCAGAGGGTACGCAGAGAGAAGAATAGGGTAATTCGTTACACTCCTGTTAAGCCGGTCAATAAGAATTTATCACCAATACAAAACAACATAGCACCGTTTTCTCTGCATTCCTCAAGCCAGATTTTTTCGCTATATTTTCCCATATTCAATATGAAAATTAGTTTGTCAAGCATTGACTTTGGCTGCAATATTTTGTTATTTTCGGCGTCGATAAAAATGTCGGCTTGAATTTAATTTTACTGTTATTACAAGAATAATGTTGAAGGAGTAAACTAAAATGAGCTTTAAACTATTGGCCTTATCAGTCGGTGTGTTTTTGACGATCTCTGCGTGTCAGGAAACGAACAAAGATGCGCCGCAAAACAGCAGCAATCTCAGCGGACACAAAGTGCTGGTGCAAGAAGTGATTCAGGCTTCGTCATACACATATTTAAGGGTGACTGAAAATGAGCATGATTTTTGGATTGCTATTTCCAGGCAGGAAGTTGACAAGGGAAAGACTTTGTATTATAGCGAAGGCGTTGAGATGCGGGATTTTGAAAGCAAAACGCTGGAGAGAACATTTGAAACCATCTTTTTTGTGGCGGAAGTGAGCGAGCAACCACTCGCATCTGCGAAGGTCGTAGGAGCTGAATCGCCTAAAGGAAACACTCAATCTGCCAAATTAGAGAACATCTCTGTTGCACAGGAAACAGGGGGTATTTCAGTTGCCGAGCTTTACTCGAAGAAAGATGCTTTTGCAAGTAAAAATGTCAAGGTCAGGGGACAAGTAACAAAATTTAATTCCGGGATAATGGGCAGAAATTGGGTTCATCTGCAAGATGGAACCAGCGCTGCCGGAAACCATGACCTAACCGTTACAACAAATGATGAAGTTCAAGTTGGTGATGTTGCAACGTTTGAAGGCAAGATTGTGTTGAATCAGGATTTTGGCGCCGGGTATTATTACGATGTGATTATGGAAAAAGCAAAATTAGTGCGCAAATAGCCTTGAGCCATGCGGCCTTGAGAAATTCATAATATGACTTGCTGCAAACGGCTTCACAGTCATTTGCAGCAAGTCTTGTGGTCATTTTCCTTATTTTAGCAACAGGAGTTTTCTTGATTTGGTGAACCCGCCTGCCTTGAGTTTGTAGATATAAACACCGCTGGCCAGCGAATGTGTTTGTGCCGCTGAAAACGTCACTGCGAATGCCCCTGCCTCTTGTTCCTCATTAATCAGTGTTGCTACTTTGTGGCCCATAATGTCATATACGGTTAAAGTTACATGTGTTCGAGCCGGAATTCTATACTTAATAACCGTGCCTGGATTGAATGGGTTTGGAAAATTTTGCATGAGTTCAATTTCTGACGGTACGCCAGATGGGGAATGGTCGCTAACCGAACTTGTACCATGAGCATGATTGTAAAGACCGGTTCCGGTTCCCACCATCAGATCGTCAAAATAGAGGACGTTGATGTCGGTTGCAGCGGGGTACTCCCAATAAACCTGCCAGGATGAAGCTCCGGCCATAAGTACATAAATAATATTGTCCACTGCTATGTAAAGATCATGGTTTGTTTCATCATAAGTGATGGCGCGCGCAGTATTGGGAGCAACCAGCCCGGATGAGGTTATTGAAATCCAGTATGTGTCTCCGATTGCTTTTTTGTATATGCGGACTGTGGTGCCGGAGGCATCGGTGCCGCAGGCGAAAATGGTATCGCTTTCAGTGACGTACAGATCGATAATCGTGGCTGAAATCGGGTAGGAAGCATTCAGAAAAAGGTCGTTGGATATGTTCCAGGCAGAGCCGGATTCTTCGATGCGGAAAACGCCATTTACCGTGCCGTAAGTTGTGTTTCGCTCGACGCCCACATAAGCAACGGTATTGCCGCTTTCTTCAACCACCACGATATCATTGACATCACAGCCGGTATTTGGAATAGGGGAACCAGTGATATGCTCCCAGGACCAGGTGCTGCCGGATTTGGTTCCAACGAAAATGCCTCCGAGGGAATCTGCGGGCTCATCAAAATCTTCGGCATCATAGAGTCCGAGAAAAATTCGTTCGCTGGTGGACGCGGGATCCACTGCCACAGCCGACAAGCGAGTGCCGTAGGTCCAATTCCAAAGTGGAAAAACGCTGTCGTCACGCGAGTCAAAGAGTCTCTCATAGCTTGATTGATCTTCCGGCAAACCAGAGGCTGATTCGTAGCGAAACAAATTGCCATTGGTGTTGCCCAGGAGTGCTGTGTCGCCGGTAGTTGAACAAAGGGCTCTTTCCCAGGGCACTGATTCGCCTTGGGGCCAAATGGGATCGGACCAGATGGGGGTTCCGAGATAGTCTGAAACATACCAGATGCCTGATTTTGTTGCTACCCAGGCAATGTTTTTTGTCGCGTCCATGGAAAAATCATTCACTTCAACCGCAAGCAGCCCGTCATTAATTTCGTCTACAGTTGAGGTCGCATGGTTGAACAGGCCCATTGCCCAGTCTGTGCGAACGTAGGCAATATCCGGGTTCAGAGGATCCGGAGCGATGGCGCCATCAGCGCCGCCGTGCTGTGACCAGGACAGGCCTTTGTCATCACTCATAATTCTGCTGCAGTAAACCCGATAAGAAGCAGAATCTCCGGAAATTTTCATGGCGCCGCGTCCCATGTCATCAGGGTGAATTGCGGTGGTCCAGGGATCGCCATCTGCATCAGAGTATGATATTCTTGATTCGAATGTGTCTGAGTGACCGCCATAACTGGCTGCAAAAATACGCCCATCCGGGGCCACGGCAGCGGCGAAATATTCATAGCCGGTAGCGGTCAAATCACTGGTGCTAATCACACTAAAGGTGGTGCTGGTGGAGAAACTGTCATATGTGTCGCTGGATTTATACATGAAGGGCGGTTCTCCAGGTACAAAAACATAAACATAATTATCATAAGGGCTGATTATGATTTGTAACCTGAACGTCATGTCCCAGCCCGAAGAGCTTGCTACCAGCACGCTGTCAATGGTGCCAACATTTCCGCTTACATCCACACTGGTGAAAAACATATAGGCACCCGGCCCCATTTGCACCAGATAAAAAAGGAACGAATCAAACGCTTCTACGGCTTCGACAAAGTGGTTCGTTACGGTATAGATGCTCGCGGCACTTGTGTTGGTCGCAACGAGTGCACCAGAGCCGAGGCCCGCAAACACAAAACCAGAATTTTCTTCTACTGCATAACACCTTATTGCGCCGTAACTGTCGTCTGCGTCAAGGTCTGGAATTGTTTGAAAAGGGGTGACCACAGGTGTGGTGGATAGATTCGAAACATCAGCATAAAACATCGAATTTGCAGATGCCGTCGCGACAAATACACGCGATTCATCTGCACCGGTCGCGATGACATCCGTCCATTCAATGTAACCGCCGTATACCGGTTCTGCTTGTGGCGCCACCTGTGCCGGCAATTTAGCTGCGAGAATAATGAGCAACATCCAGCTAAATGTAACGCGCTTTCTTAATTGAGTCTTCATGGCCATTTCCGAATTAGTACGTAGCGAATTGTGGGAATTTGTTACGATAAAATACTGCAACGCCTGTTACTTCTTTTTGTATTTTATTTTGAAAAATGTTGTTGAAGCGCTCTCAGCCAACTTCAAAACACCAATGGAAACATGAATAATATATCGTCAAAACAGGAAAAAACATTGAGCATCATAGCTCTCTTCATTCTTTGGGGAAACAAACTTTATGATGTGAGATTATTGCCTGCTTTGTTGCTTTGTCATACTTATTTGCTGCAACAACAAAGTGACTTGCAGATTGAAATAGGCAGGTAGCAGAGGTTGGTTTGAGCCGTAATAAAATGGCTTGATTTTCGAATGGTACAGGCGTTCAGGCTCAGATGTTTACGCTTGCGTGTTTGTAACCATTCAGGCCTGCAACTGCTTTGGCAGTCTCAATTGAGGCGTAAAGTTGCTCAGAAGCTATTGGGGATTGGCTAAAGAATCAATTCGTTTGTAAATGCTTAGTCGAAAACGTTCGTCCTGGTCATTTGGACCGAATCGAAGCAATCTGCAAACACATCAACAGATTGACGCCAACAAAATTGAAGTATATATTTATCACATGACAGCGAAACAAAACTTGCAGCTTAAATCCTAAAAAAGTAAAGGCCACCAACGAATAGCCAAAAGCTGAACAGATACGATTTTTTTCCTGTTACGCCCCATAATTGTAATTCGTTCGTCTGATTCAGGCAGTCGTAAATTGTTTAGTTGTATTTCAATTGCGCACCCAGGGTTTCGAGTACCATTCGGCGAGCACCATTTCCGCGGGTTTTCCATTCGGGGTGTAGCTGCTGTGCCGCATGCCACCGCGCTCGAGATAAGTTGGCCATTTCCACCAGTAGAAACCGTAAAACCAGGGTTTGTCCCAGAGTATTTCGAATACAGCACGGTAGCACTTGACTTGATCGTCAAAATAAGGTGGTTTGTCGCGTCCATCTTCATGCGGATGTTGCCAACTGCGGGCAGTGCTGGCAAAACCGACTTCTGTCAGCAGAACCGGTTTATTGTATTTGTTGGCAGCACTTTCGAGTGTTCGCACAAACTGCTCTGCGCCTTGTTTTAAATTTTCAATGGTGGCAGAGGAATCGCTATTGGAAAGCGGGTAGTAGCAATTCATACCGATGTAATCAAGCTCATCCCAGAAAGTTATTTGGTCGAATTCCTGCCACCAGTTGGCAGCATAAACCAACGGCCCATTGTACAAACTTCGGATGTTCCGTACTATTTTGCGCCATTCTTTCTGATGATTTTTTGTTGTATGCAGCAGCTCGGTACCAATGCAGAAAATGTCAAAGTCATATATTTCGGCCAGAACTGCATAATGCCGAATCCAGCTATTGTAGTATTTAAAAAATGCCTGCCAATCTTCCTCGGTTTTCATTTCCACATCGCCTGGCCAGCCCCAATTGTGGTTGTTGAGCAAGATGTGCGGTTTCAACATTGCGCCCATTTTCAGTTGTCTGGCATGCGCTAATGCCGTCACCACGCTTTCATCGTTTTCAGAGCCGGCGCCAAAAGAATAGTGTAAGTAGCCCGGTTTGTTTTTGTTGTCAAGATAGCCGAAAGGTGTGATTGAGATCCATTCGGTACCCAGATCGTGCAGCTTTGTCAAAGATGCTTTGGACTTATTTGAAAGATAACCGTTGTAGATTTGATAGCCTTCGTGGGCGTAAGAAACCCCCTTTTGAAAAATCGGAAAAAGGGAAGTCTTGTCCGATGAGGACGGTTCCTGCTTTTTAACCTGCAGATTGGCCAGGTATGATCTCCAATCTTTCTCTAAAGCCCTCAGTGAAAAGCCGGCTAAATCAACTTCAGGTAACTCTGCTTTGGGCCAAACATTGTACAATTTGAAGAAAGTGCGCCAACCGTATTTTTTGGCAATAAAGTCAACAAATGTTCCGGCCAGAGGGCGCATGATCAGGTAAGATTCTTTCGAGTAAAGCGCGGAATTTACAAGGTCGGAAAGGGGATTGACATTGTTGGTTTCAAAGTAGCGTCCGGCCCAAAATTCATATCCGGATTTTGACCAGTTTTCGGTAAATACCATTGCGAGTCCATCGCGCAAAGCGTCGGATTCTGTGCGTTTTAATACTTTCTGTGAAATGAGTTGTGCATCTGCAAAAAAATCATTTCCCTGCAAAATATCGTTATAAATCGCATGCACTGCCCACTGCCGATAATCGGAGTGAGATAAATCCGTATTGCCGGTCATCAGTCCTTTGTCTTCAGGTGACTCGTAGAGATGAAGTGTAATTTTTGGCAATTCAGCCAGGTCCGGCAAGTGTTCACTCAATCTGTCCAACATTGACTGAAACATGCGTTCCTGCCTGTCTGCGATTTGAGTCAGCGCTCTTTTAGTTACTTTTGAACCGTGGTATTTTACACGATAATGGGCAGTCTCCGTTCGATTCTGTACATGATTGTCGTAAAAGCGGGACTGTTGCTCGTCAATGCGCCAGGGGCCTTGATTTTCCTGGCTGAAAAAGCCTAATAGAATACCTTGACCTTGCCGAAATACTCGAAACTCTCCGGATTGAGAGTAGCGCGATTTTAGCTTTGGCAGAAATTCGCGAATCGCAGCGTCTTCTCTGCCACCGATAAATGAAATCGACATTTGCCGAGCCAGGGGGTTTGGGTAATGCGATAGAACAAAAATATCGCCGGGTTTGGAAGTGAATTTCTCCCCGAATCGGAATGAGCCGTTATGAAATTGCACCGGCAAACCGGAAATTATCTCGCGAATAATGTTATTTTGGAATTGGGCGCCAATAAGCAACACAGGTCCGGAAGTCAGGTCCGCACTCTCCACGGCCGTGTCTGGTTTCGCGCTGACTTCAAGCCAGGAAACCGCTTCGTTGTAGGCCCGTGCGTAATCAACAAAAGCCTTTGTGTTCTCCCGGTTTTCAGTGGCATAAACGATGAGCAGTTTTCCAGCGCGCCAGAAGGTCCGGCGAAGTTCTCGTTTTGATGGCCAGGGTGGTTCGCTGTTCTCTTGTTGCGGGAAAATTGTAATGGATTGGAAGAAGAAAGCCAACGCGATTAACAAGGTGCAAGTCAGCAGTAGTATTAGGTTATTCCTGGCTTTCATATATTCTTAAACCCATAATGTAAAATGCGACGCTTATCTTTTCCCTTGAATAAAGTCTTCGGCTTCTTTTACGTCATCCAGGCTGCCGATGATGAGCGGTGTGAGTTGGTGGATCCCATCCGGTTTAATATCGAGGATTCGGCGGTGTCCATCGCTGGCATAACCCCCTGCGTGCTCAACAATCATGGCCAGCGGATTGGCCTCATATACCAAACGTAATTTACCATTTGGGTTCTTCAGATCGCCCGGGTAGAGAAAAATGCCGCCATAAAGCAGGTTGCGATGAAAATCAGCCACCAGCGAGCCAATGTAGCGTCCGGAATAGGGCCGATTTGTTCCCTTGTCTACTTGTTTGACATAATTGACGTAGGCCTTTGTACCACTGTCCCAACGGTAGGAGTTGCCCTCATTGACACTAAAAATTTTGCCGCGTTTTGGGGTTTGAATGTTTTCATGCGACAACAGGAATTCGCCCACACTGGGGTCGTAAGTGAAGCCGCAAACGCCATTGCCGGTGGTAAAAACCAGCATGGTTGAGGAGCCGTAAATAATATATCCTGCGGCCACTTGTTCAAGGCCGGGTTGCAAACAATCCTCCAGAGTACCGCGTTCAGCGCTTGAGACTTTACGATAAAGTGAAAATATGGTACCAATACTCACATTTGCATCAATGTTGGAAGAGCCGTCCAGTGGGTCGTACATGAGCACATAATGGCCACATTTGAACTTAGCGGGAATCGGAATAATCTCTTCTCGTTCTTCCGAAGCCATAACGCAGAGGCGTCCAGTATGATCGAGCGCTTTGAAAATAATGTCATCTGCGTACTCATCTAGCTTGCGCACTTCCTCACCATGCACATTGGTAGTGCCGGTAAAGCCGAGGACATCGACTAGTCCGGCTTTGTTGACTTCCCGGCCAATTAGTTTTGCAGCAAAAGCGATATCATTTAAGAGAGCAGAAAATTCACCGGTTGCATGCGGAGGCTGGGTTTCCATAATGTGACGATCAATTGTAACCAATTTTGACATGGGTCTGCTTCCTTGTATTGGATAGGTTAGAGGTTGGCTGTTTGCTTTGGTTTCGCAATGTTGTGTAATACGGCCTTTTCTGAGGGGATGCGGAAATTGCACGCTGCTTGCTGTTTATTTGTTTCGCCTCATCAACAAATCTAAAATGCAGAGTGGAAATGTCAAGAGAAAAATGTGCTATTGGTGAGACTTTTAGACTTGAGGGCCTGAAGATTGATTTCACTGCGGACGAAAGCAGGCAGGTCTGAGTTGTTCCTGAAGCATTATTGCGGTCGTATTGCTGCTTCGGTTTCTTCAGCGCAAAGTCTTGCATCGGCTTTGTGTGCCGCAGTTTTATGCAAATCGGTGTTACTTTCTGTGCTTGTCACAACGTTTTTCTGCTTTGAACCGTGACGTCTTGCCAAATTTTTATTTGTCAGGCCAACAGTGGTTGTATCGATGCCGACTTTAAAGCTAAGCGTCTTGTTCGTTTCCTGCACGTCGGTCAGGGAAATTCCGCTTGGCAGATTTGCCAATGCAGTATTGTGAATTCCCCAAATGTTGCTGCTCGGATGTGTGTCAGGTGTAAATTCCAAGCCATTGTCACTGTTAAAGAAGTCAGTGGGCAGCCCTTGCATGTCTTCATTTATATCCAGATGGTCCAGGTTGGTGTTGGCATTGAGCGGTACTGCGCATTCAATGTCGAGCATGATGTCGTTCGCCGCATGCCAGATGAGTAAACCAGAGCCGTTGTAAGAATTATCGAAGATACTTGCATTTTCAGGATGATAGGCAAGATAGAAATTTTCGTAAGTTTCGTTTGACCGTCCCGGCATTTTTTCTGTGCCCGGCACGCAAATTTGTGCCAGCACAGTACCTGTGTGGCTGCGAATCGGTTGCAGGACAATTTGAACTTCTTGTTGTCCTGCATGCACGACTTGTACGCGTTTGTCATCGTTTTTGTCCAGCCAATCAAATTCAATGAGCAACAATGGGTCAAGCGGATTCGGCCCACGCATTTCCTCGACAAAACGGGTGTCTGCATGCAGGCGGGAAGTCATGAGGGAGTAAATTCCTATGTTGAATGACCTGTGTTTTCGAAAACCGAGCCAATGTCCGTATTCGTGAGCAAAAAGCCAGTACAGGACAGCTTCCCTGTATAGTTTATGGATGAAGTCAGAGCCAATTTCAATGGTGATGCCGCCAAAGTTGGCCGGGAAAATTCGGCCCGCTGCCTGGAAGTTGAACCCGAGCCGGGCAAAGCCCATGGCGTTTACGTTGGGCAGATACCAATCGGGGCCACCATCCGTGCCCAGCATTATAATGAGGTCGATATCAACAAATTTTTTCTCACCAAATTTGTCGATAACCTGATGCAGTATTTCTTCGTTGAATAGGGCAAATGGGCCGTCGTAGTGCACACCTGATGCTGATCCGGACCGGAAGTGTTCGCGGTAGTATGTTGAAGTTTCCCTGGAAGTGAAATAGCCGCCATCATTGCTGAGCTCGATAAATTCAAGTTGATGTTGACCGTAAGACATCACCTGATAATAGTCACGAATGCGTGAAAAAAGTCGCTCTCGGAATTCTTGTGGAGGAAAAGGGTAGTCATCATTTGCATCCTGCGCATAAACGACCAGAGCTTTCACATGCCTTACGGTTGGCTCCGGCCGCTCATAGTTAGCGCGCTGGTAGCGAAGAGCCGGCTCCGGCTCTGTTGGTGTGACACTGCATTCAAATAAAAAAAGAAGGCACGGCGCCATCACCCAAGGAATAATTTTTTTCATCCTCTACTGTCACTCCCCGATGATAAACCTGAGATGCAGATGCTAAGAGCAACATAAAACAAGCTGTCTTTACTCACGATTTATCGTCGTACAGTGAGTCGGATATTACAATGTTAAAAGATTGTGACTATCCGGCAGAAATATGGGTGGAGTGCGTGTTGTTTGTTAATTCACAGGGAGTTTCCATGCGAGTGTCTTGGTGAGAGATCAGCAGGAAGAGCAGGTTGCGCGCCTGTATGGAAACAGGTATCGAGAAGCATGAGATTTGGGATTGCTGCTCGTCATCAAGGGATGCAGCGCTTAATAATAGAATAAAAAAAGGCCATTGCGTTCACCTGGAACGCAATGGCCTTTGTATTTCTTGAAGACAATTAAAAAGTCAGAATTTTAAGCCCCGACTTTGTCTCTTTTGACTTTTGCCGGCTGTGCATCCACCACGGCAGACTCGGCGGCCAAACTCGCAAGCAGTTCCTTCTGCTCCAGGTAGTCCTTATTGACAATACCAGCACGGCTTTGCATCAATCTCCAGGCTTTTCTTCTTTCAACACAGAAGACAACCATTTGTCGAGACACGACATGGTAAACCGGTGAACCGTCTTCAGAATAATCAATTGTGAAAACGTTGCGCAATGGGATGTATGAACGGTGCGTTTTGTCCAGGTGGCGACGATGCACAATGTCATCCATGGTGATATGCCTGACTTTGTCCTCGAGACGCTGCATATCCTTTGCTGCTGATTCTGTAATTATTTTATGGTGCAGGCGGAAGCGTGCTTCGCTGAATGCCCAGTGCGCCACAGTGTAATCAAAAGGTGTCCTGGTAACCGGCGCTTTTTTTGTGAACCAGTCACGCTCTCTTGCAGGATTGCCTTTCAGGTTCAAAGCTTCGTGATAGGATTCGCCCTGTTGAGGATCAAAAACAAACTCAGGCATGCCACGGCTATCGCGTATGCGTTGTGCCTGAAGCTGAGCAACATGATCTGCTACGCCGTGTTCCGGCTGGCAGGTGGTGAAAACCTGGAAGAAAGCAGTGCCGCGATAGCACAAACCATCCAGAAGCGCCTTATACAGGTTACCGATGTTTGCCGCAGAAACCTGAGCGACAAACGGTGAGCCATGTCCGCCAATGAGTGTTTCCGCCACAGCTTTCTTTTCCGTGAGCTTTCCTTCCGATGCGGCGCCGGCTTGATTCATGTCAAAGCCCCCGGTCATGGGTGACGAATCGGAATTTTGTCCGCCTGTGTTTGAATACACCTGTGTGTCCAGTAGCATCATTTTTACATTAGGCCGGTTTTGCAAGACACTCTTGGAAATGTTTTGATAACCGATGTCGCCCATGCCACCGTCGCCGCCAATCGCCCACACTTTGGGTAACTCGAGAATCTCAATGTCTGTCATTTCTGTGTCGGTGAAGTGTGTGAAGGTAAAGAAATCATCCTTAGTGAAACCACCGTCAACACCGCCAAGCAGCGTATCGGCAAATCTCTCGGGCAAGACAGAGTAGCGTGCGTGGTCCTTCATGAAGCTTTCGCCGATGAGCCAGCCGATTGTAGCGCCGTCCTGGAACAGGGAATTCATCCAGGGATATGGATGCGGATTGTTTGGCGGGGTCGAGCCGTAGACTGTGTTACAACCAGTGTGGGCAGTCATGGCCATGACCGACATCCCATTTGGCGCCATCCCCTCAATTGTTTGCAGCGTACTGTGGTTGGCTGCATCCTGCCGCAGAACCATGACAAGAGCCTCGACAATCTCGTTGTCGCTGCCGGTAAAACCAGCTTTGATGTTGGCTTCGGTATCGGCCAGATTTTCGCCGCCAAATCCCATTGTCTGGTGCAAAATCGTTTTCTTGAACATCTCGTACGAATCCGCATCCCGTGATTTCAGGGCAGCGAGATTTTTAAGGCCTGTTTTCTCCAACTCATCGGCCTTGGCAGACAAGCGCTTCGCTTTTTCAGTGAAAATTGGCCGCATTAATGCTTCGGTCAATGTCGAAACTGAACGCAATACTGATTTTTCTCCGCAACCGGCACAGGCGCCGTCACCGGACATAAATGCGGTATATTTCGAACGCAACATCAAGTGGTATCGCAAGGCGGCTGCCTTGGAATCCTGTGGTGTCTCCGCGTCATAGATGCCCAGATATTTTTGCGGTGTATCGCCCAGGGACTGAAGGAACTCAGACGCAGAATTGTAGTTCGCATTAATCTCCGGCGTCTCCTGAACCATCTTTAATGCCTGGTGGTCACCACAAGCCTCAACACAAGCCGCGCAACCTTTACACAGGTCATTTATGAAAATTGAGAAAAGCCCACCTGTTCCAGGCTCTTTCTTTTCTTTGTTTAGAAAAATGGCTTTTACCGATTTGTAGGAGATGGGAAGCGTGTCCAGAATTTTATCCACTTCTGTGATTGCATCTGCAGTAATTGCAGCGTTCTTGAGTGCCATGATTTGTTCAATGGCGATGTCTTTGAAGCGGGTCTTGTCGGCTTTGTCCGGTGCCAGTGAAAGCATCTTTGCCCGGCAACTAGACTCAATTTCAGACACACTGGCCAGTAGCGCTGTGCGTGCGCCGGCATCGGAGACATAGTTTGAAATAGCGTTGTAGAGAATTGTGGAAATGTCCTGCGCAGTGTTGGGCATGGCGCTGTCCGGACAAATGGTAATACAGTCCATACATTGTGTGCAATTCTCTTCGATGAAGACCGGTACTTCCCTTCTGGCAACATACTTGCTGGCTGTCGCGCCTGTGCCTGATGCAACGATACCGACTGACGACAATGGGCTCGCGGGTTGGTGGTACCCGAGACCCGCCCTGAATTCTTTGTCAAAAGTAGACATTTTGAACATAGGTATATGTTCGTCGATGCCCAGACCACTGTTGGAATCGAGTATTTTGTTTTGACTGGAGTGACCGTTTTTGCCATTCCGGCCAATTTGCACCAGCTTTTCTTGCGGAGCGGCAGCAATTTGACACGGGCTGACGATATCGCCGACAAAGCTGGAAGTGTCCGGTGCATTTATATCGCCATGTGGCACTTCGACAACATTGTCAAAGCCCGCTTGCATTACGGTCATGTTTGAGGCGACAACCGCTTCGCCGAAGCGACCAAATTTCTTTTCATACTGATTCTTGACAATATTCAGGAAATCATCTTTTTTGATATCGTAATCTGTAAGCAAGGTCGAAACGCGGAAGAATGCGCCCAGAAAAGAGTTGCCTTGCATTCTTGTTTGCAAATCCTGACGCTTGGTAGCACGCATGGCTATGTCAAAACCATTAAGCATGTAAACGCTAATTTTTTTGTCGATAATTTCCTGACGATATTGTTTCGGAATCCGTTTCCAAGTCGCTTCGGGGGATGGTTCGCTTGATTCCCAGACAAATGCACCCCCTTCGGATAAACCGGTGAGTGGGTTGGTGTGCAAAAATATTTTCGGGTCACAGCATAAAACCACGTTAACGTGTTGCAGGTCGCAATTCACTCGAATGCGTTGAGGCGCTGCAACGAGAAAATAGTTGGTTGGTGCACCCTTTTTCTCAGAGCCGTATTTAGGATTTGCACTGACTTGAATGATTTCTTCCAGGGCCCCCGTTTCATCAACAGTGTTGTCACGCTTGGCGACATAATTTGAAAATTCACCTAGAATTTCACCAAGATTTTTCCCGGTTGTAATCATACCCCAACCACCAATAGAATGGAAACGCACAGCAATTGATTTTTCGGGAAGGCATGAAGGGGTCTCTTCTGAAATCACAGCGTAAGGGTGGTCGATGCCGACGAAGAAGAAAGTGGTGCCATCGCCACATTTTTTACCATCCTGACGGGCTACTTTGCCCGTGGCAAAATCGTAAGCGCCAATGATGCCCTCTGGTCGGAAGTCGCGTGATCCGAGTCCATAAACGCCGGAAATGATTTGCGGCATCTCTGTGGCAGGGTCGATCTTTTCAAGTTCTTTGTAATTGTTTTGGTATGAATTGCTGACTGCCTTACTCAATGCTATTTTGATATCGCGGGTTAAAGGGTTGTCGCCCGAAAGCGGTTCGTCGGTACGCTCTAGCACGATAACTCTTTTTTTGCCCTTCAATGCTTTGATAATCGCATTTTCAGGAAATGGCCGAATGAGGTTTACATGAATCACGCCAACTTCTATGTTGCGAGTCTCTTTCAGGTAGTCCACGACAGCCTCGATGTTTTCGGCAGCGCTGCCAAGGGCCACGAAAATCGTGTCTGCTTTGTCGCAGTTATATTTTGAGATGAGGCCGTAAGAGCGGCCGGTGAGCTCGGCAAACTCTTCGTATGCCTGCTCGAAAAATGATAAAATGTTTTCGGAGAAATTATTCCTGCGGGCGGCCACGCCATTCATGTAATGTTCCTGATTTTGTACCGGACCGAGCAATACCGGGTGCTT
The DNA here is from genome assembly GCA_029262005.1 of Candidatus Zhuqueibacterota bacterium. Lineage (GTDB taxonomy): Bacteria > Zhuqueibacterota > Zhuqueibacteria > Oceanimicrobiales > Oceanimicrobiaceae > JAJDAG01. The sequence goes on from JAJDAG010000091.1 coordinate 21,486, forward strand.
CAGGTCGATGATTGCAGGAACACGACGTCTTGTTGGCCCGAAAAGTTCTTTCTGTGCATCGGTTGGACAGTCGATAATGTCATCCTTGGCGCCGAGAAATTCTCTGATTAGTCCTGGCTCAGGCTTAAGAAATGTGCGCTCCAAATGCGTGGTTAAAAAACCATCCTGAGTATTGATGCCCGGGTTAAGACTAAGCTCGTTCACTTTTCGCAAAATAAGCGACTGGTCCACAGCTTGTTGGGCGTCCTTGGCAAAAAGAATGTTCCAGCCGGTGTCCAGCGCTGTGTAAATGTCGTCGTGGCCGCAATGCACATTGAGTGCATGTTTGGTTAGGGCGCGTGCGCCCACTTCAACTACCATGGTGCTGAGTTTGCCGGGCGCGTGATAGTACTGCTCCAACCCGTAGACAAGTCCTTGTCCTGAAGTGAAATTTACTGTCCTTTTTCCAGTGACAGACATGGCTATGGCGCCACCCTGGGCAGCGTGCTCACCCTCGGTTTCAATGGCTGTGAGGGACTCACCAAATGCAGTTAGTTGCCCTTTTGCATAGGAAAGTTGGTAATTCTCGCCCATTTCTGTTGACGGTGTAATTGGGTAAAATACACCGGATTCAGCGATCAGTGCTTCGGTATTTGAAACCAACTGATTGCCATTGGTTGTAACGCGTTTACCGCGATATTTTGCTTTTTTGTTACTCATTATTGACCTCTTCAACGGTTTGCTTGAATAACGATAAATATATGATGTTTCGGTTTTTAGTTTACGTTTCTAAATTATGTGCAATTAAAGCAACTTTACAAAATTGCTTTAACAAGGTCTGCAATGTACAAAGTACAAATTAAATTTACAACCAAAAAACATAAGAATTCGCTATTAGCGAATTCAAATAAAGGCAGATATAAATGTATACAAACCTGTAATTTCAGAATGTGTCATGGTGGACTTAGTTGTTTATTTTATATAACTTATTGTTTGTATTTTCAGCTTGGAAAATCGGGCTTGGAGAAACACTTGTCGTGTTGTCGATTTTGAGAATTTAGATATGTTCGTTGGCAGCGAACATAATTCGCTGTATTATGACGAGCGTTTTTCGGTTGAGAGATTTACAAACAGAATTATTTTTATCACCAACTCATGCAAAAATATGAATGCATTGTAGCAGTTTAAATTAATAAACCCCGGGTGTGCGAACGCGAGTGAGCTCCCCGGGTGTTTCATTACACCAGCGTCGGCTTCTGAAAACAGATCTTTCAGGTCGCCCATTGGTGGTTATGTCTTGCAATTTATTTACAGAGATAGAGCAGGGTTGTGTTCGAATCTTTGTTCATTTTCTAAGGGTTTTTGTATCCACACACCCAGGGTCTGGAAACCATTTCTTGACAATCCGTTTCTGCTTCCTTAAGTTAAGATGTTAATCATTAGATAGAAGGAAGTCCATGCCAAAAAGAGAAAAGCCTCTGGAAAACGGTCGATTTTATCATGTATATAATCGCGTTGCCCCGAACAAAAAGTTATTTTATTCAGCCGAAAATTATACCTACTTTTTGAAGCTTTGGAAGAAAACGGATTTCACATTATGTTGTCGGTTGATTGCATATTGTTTGATGCCGAATCATTATCATTTTTTGGTGCAAATGACTGACGCTGCTCTTTTCACAAAGAAGATAAGCTACGTTTTCGATCGATATCTCAAAGCGCTTAATAATCAACGCAAGGAATCGGGTCAGTACTTCAAGGATCGCTTTAAGGCAAAGATAATTGAGAACGAAAATTACTTGCTTGCGGTCTGTTGTTATATTCATCTGAATCCAGTAAAAGCTCATTTGGTTGATTCATTGGCCGAATGGCCTTTTTTAAATTATTTTGAGTTTACGGGTATGCGCAGCGGTGTGCTGTGGGATGAAGGGTTCTTTGAGGAGTATGTCGTGTCAAGTTCGGACTATGAAAATTACTTGGCCAGTCGCTATAATGACGTGGAGATTGGGGCTTACATTTTTGATGAATAGTTTATTATTGGTACAGTGCTAAACCCCGGGTGTGCGAACGCGAGTGAGCTCCCCGGGTGTTTCATTACACCAGCGTCGGCTTCTGAAAACAGATCTTTCAGGTCGCCCATTGGTGGTTATGTCGTGCATTTTTTTTGCAGAGATAGAGCAGGGTTGTGTTCGAATCTTTGTTCATTTTCTGAGGGTTTTTGTATCCACACACCCGGGGTCTGGAAGACACCCGGGGTGAGGGTCTTGGACTTTTGAGTGGGACGGCTTACTTCTGCAATAAAAGTCGCCGGATAAACCGGTGGTCTTTCACGTCGAGCTGCATAAAATAAACGCCGCTGCTCACGTCCAGCCCACGTTCGTTTTTGCCCAACCATTTGATGCTTTGAAAACCGGCTTTTTGTGACTTGTTTAGGAGTGTACGCACAAGTCGGCCGCGGACGTTGAAGATGCGCAATTTCACGTGTGCGTCTTCGGGAAGGGCGTAATGGATTCGAGTTTCGGCATTAAAAGGATTGGGGAAATTCGGATTCAACCCATACTCGGTCGGCAGTAATTCCGTGACCTTTTTCGTGGCTGAAATGAGCCCATCCTCTTTTTCCTGCTTGCTCAAAGTGCCGGTTGTTATCAGCAATTCCGGCGCATTTGCGGCTTCTTTCGATTCATAAAGCGCAATGTCTGAGGAGCCGTTCTTAATGGCAAAACTGAAAACGCCATTGCCGTTTATGGCTGCAGTTACATCAAATTCAGCAAAACCGCCCGCAGAGACCGGGCCAACAGAGCTGAGCGACGAACCATTTGTGGGCGGTGCGTTGTCATAAACCAACAAGTCCTCTGTCCAGGAGGTTGTGCTAGCTTTGAAGTCATTTGAGACAACATAAATTTGCCCACCGTCATTGCTGCCATCAGTCGCGCTAAGTCGAATACGTGCTTGCTGTACAGGACCATTCAGCCCATTTACTGAAAACTTTAAAAAGGTAAGTGATGCTGTGTTGCGAACGCGCAGTTCGTTGGATGAACCGTAGTTGTTTGTCCTTCTGGCCGAACGAACAAAGGAGTCATCAGTGGGATCGAATGTAAGAGTTTGCGGTGAGCCGCCACCGCTGCCCCCACCGGTTACTGTGATGGAAACTGTGGCGATGTTTGATGCAGCGCCGAGATTATCTTTCACTGTGTAGGTGAAACTGTCGCTGCCGCTGAAGCCGTTGTCAGGGTTGAAAGTAATGATGCCGGAATTTGGGTTGACTGTCAGAGCCCCATTCGCAGGCGGTGTGTTTATGGACACGCTTGTGGGGTCGATGCTGCCGTCTGCGTCGCTGTCGTTTTGCAAAATGTTAATGACCGCAGCCAGGTTTTGAGCTGTGGTAGCGTTGTCATTTCCCGCCACAGGAGGCAGGTTACCGCCTGCGGATAATGCTGAAACAATGAGTTGAGGAGGGGCAGCCCCTTCTTTCATAAAATATTTAACCTGATCGGGCGAGTCGGACTCGATGGCAAAACTGATAACACCGTTGCCCGCAACCGCGCTCGAAACATCGAGATCAAAGGTGGTAGCTGGTGCAACGGAACCAATGTTTGCCAGGGCCGAGCCGTTGATTTCCGGGGCGTTGCCGGCGTTCAGGGCTTGTTCCGTCCACGGTGTAGAATTATTTAGAAAGTTGTTTGAAACAGAGTATACCGCGCCCCCGTCCGCGCTGCCATCCGTGGCGCCATCCCCGGTTTTCAAGCGTAAAATAGCACTTTGTACGGAACCACTCAAGCCGGCCACCAAAAATTTGATAAAAGTTTTGTATCTGGCTTTCTCCACTTTGCCGGTTGATTTTGTGCCAAAGTTTAGCGCTGCATTTGTGATTTTTACCTGGGCATCATGTGTCGGCGCAAATGTCAAACTGTTGAGGCTTTGCTGCTCATTTACGGTGATAAAGACTTGTGCAACGTTTGAAGACGCACCGAAGTTGTCATCCACTGTATAAGCCAGCGTGTCCTGGCCAAAAAATCCAGTGGCGGGCGTGTAAGTGATATTGCCGGTTTGGCTGCTCACACTGACTGTGCCGCTGTCCGGTTGCTGTACGATTGTGACTGTGCTTTTGTCCAGACTGCCGTCGCTATCACTGTCATTGGCCAGAACATTGATTGTCGTTGCCGTTTCAAAGTTGGCCGTGGCCTGATCGTTGTTGGCAATTGGCGGTAAATTTTGTGCATTTATGGTAATGCTCACAGTGGCGATGTTGGAGACAGCGCCCTCAACATCTTGCACGGTGTAGCCAAAAGAATCACTGCCTGAAAAATTCGGTGTCGGGGTGTAAGTCACGATGCCTGTGTTGGCGTCAATGCTGGTTGTGCCGTTTTGCACTGCCTGCACAATTTGCACAGTGGTCTTGTCCAGACCGCCATCCGGGTCAAAGTCATTGGCCGGCACATCAATGGCAAGCGCCACATTTTTAATGGTAACGCCGGAATCCGGAGCCGCTATTGGTGGTGAATTTACAACGATTGTTTGGGTGAAAATGCGCAGTTTGGGCGCGACGTTACCCTCTTTCATAAAATATTTCACCTGGTCGGGTGAATCTGTTTGTACGGCAAAACTGAAAGTGCCGTTTCCGGTGACATGCGAAGTTACATCAAATTCAACAAGCTGATTTGTTGTGACCGGACCGGCCTG
>JAJDAG010000092.1 GCA_029262005.1 Candidatus Zhuqueibacterota bacterium
ACAATAAGGGCAAATGCAAGATGGTCGCACTCACTGCATCTACCAGAAAATTGCTCTGTATTATGAATTCCATGATAAAAAACAATCAACATTGGCAGCCAAAATGTGCAGAAATGGCTTGACTTTCAAGACAGTCGCTACAAGACTAACGAATGAGTTCAGCCTGCTTAAAATCTTTAGATGTCGCTCCGGGCTCCAAACCAGAAGAAAAGACGCGCTGGATTGCCATTTTCTCTAGCTCGCGAAACCTATCTGAATGACCAAGCTGAGGGTTGGCCATGACGGCTCCTGGCACGCTGGTTTGACTGACATGACAAAGTCCTAATGCGTGACCTACTTCATGGACATGAGCCGTTCCGGGAAACAGCAAACCTTGATAGGTTTGGACGCTGATAAAAATAGGGCCATTGGTAGAAGTAGGCACGGCACAGCCTTGGTTGTTGCCATCGCAAAGGTCGGCGACTTGATTTCCAGGCAGATCCGTTGATGTTATTTCATTTAGTCCTGCCACAGGATTGGCAGTCGCACTTGAATCGATTGTCACTGTAAAAAAACCGTCTATAAGCCCGTTGAAAACTGCTATTTCACGTTCGAGGGCGCTTCTGCCTGCATCCGCCACAGAGGAGCCGATAACGAGGTGTATTTGAGATCCTCTTGGGAAAGTACGCCAGAGGCCTTCCGTATGCCCGCCACCGATATCTTCAATGCACCCGCCTCCAGCGCCTGCTCGACCGGTACCGAGAAAGAGCGCCTCGATAACATCTTCCACAGTTACCTCGTCGGGACCTATTGGTTGATTTGAGTTGCAACCCGGCAATATTATTGCCAGTATTATCATCACAGTCCAGGTGAAGCTACCTTGAAAAATACGTCCCCATTGCTCCGTCATAGTCGTCGTTCCTTTTCAATTTGTTTACTGGAGTCTCAAAGTTAGTTTTGTTGGGTGCGCCTCTGGCGCACACTTTATTCTCCAAAATCCCTGTTGTCTAAAACTGGCACATCATCAATGGAACCCCAAGCCGGCTCATAATGCCCGTTATTAACATAACGATGAAAACTGCACCATGGCCAATCTCTAACATTCTCCACAAGTCCATGCTTAACCGGATTAAAATGAATATAGTCAAAATGAGTGATTAAATCACCCTCATCTCTTATTCTATGTTCCCAATAACGTCTTTGCCAGACTGTAGATTCTCGCCTTTTCTTCCGTGATTTGTTCTTTGAAAGCAAAACCCCACCATTCTCTCGGTATTTTCTTGTGAATATCCCCTTAATTGCGCGCCATCTAAACGGGTAATCATAGTCATTTTCAGTTAATGATATTAAACGATGGTCGCACTCACTGCATCTACCAGAAAATTGCTCTGTATTATGAATTCCATGATAAAAAACGATCAGCATTGGCAGCCAAAATGTGTAGAAATGGCTTGGCTTTCAAGACAGTCGCTACAGGACTTGAAACTTCTTATTTCTCTTTTTCGTGTTTTGTTTTGCCGAACATCAATTAGTCAACAAGATTCTTTCGAACCTTTTCTTCAACCCGTCGTAAGCTTTCAAAATTACCCATAAAAAATTCGTTCCCAAAATTGAGAAGCTATGAAATTAGTCATCAGTGAGCTTACGAAAACCTACAACAACGGCGTTAAAGCAATTGACAATTTGAACCTCGAAATCGAAACAGGAATGTTCGGTTTACTTGGACCAAACGGAGCAGGAAAATCATCTTTGATGCGGACAATTGCGACTTTACAAAATCCAGAAAGCGGAAGCATTTTTTTCAATGAAATCAATGTTTTACAAGACCAAATGAGCCTGAGACAAATCTTGGGTTACTTGCCACAGGATTTTGGAGTTTACCCGAAAGTTTCAGCAGAAGAACTTCTCGATTACATCGCAACTCTCAAAGGAATTGCTTCAAAAAAAGACCGCAACAAAATTGTTGAAGAAGTTCTTCACTTAACGAATTTGTTTGAAGTCAGAAAAAAGCACGTTAGCGGTTACTCAGGCGGAATGAAACAACGTTTTGGGATTGCCCAACTTTTGCTGAACAATCCAAAATTAATCATTGTTGACGAACCGACAGCAGGTTTAGACCCAGAAGAACGAAATCGCTTTTTGAGCGTACTGCGAGAAATCGGAACAAATAACATCGTGATTTTTTCTACTCACATTGTTGACGACGTGAAAGAACTTTGTACGAATTTAGCAATTATGAACGACGGTAAAATTCTCAAGAAAACAACTCCCACAGAATCAATCAAAGAAATTGAAAACAAGATTTGGACTCTGAAAACTGACCGCAACGAATTGGAAAAAATCGAAGAAGAACACAAAGTCCTGTCTTCAAATTTCAATGAAGACCATTCGATTAATATTCGAGTCTTTGCCGAAACTAAGCCGAATGAAACTTTTGAAAAAGCGTTTCCAAATCTTGAAGATGTTTACTTCGTTGCACTGAAATCCTTTGGGTAAAATATCTTTTACATCTCCCTAAATCCCTCTTCAAAGAGGGACTTCAAATTGTGAGAAATTTTAGATTCCTCCTTTGAAGGAGGTTAGGAGGATGTTTCTTTCATCGTTAATAAAAGTAAATTTTATGCTAACAAAAATATTCAGGTACGAACTGAAAAACTGGTTTCAAAACCCAACGACTTACATTTACTTTTCTGTGTTTTTCGCAATCGGTTTACTTTCCATTTTGGGAACAGGTGGATATTTTGACGAACCTTCTGCAACTAAAGGAAAAGTTCGGCTTCTAAACTCGCCACACGAAGTAAATTATGTTTTACAATATTTTGGTAAATTCTTCCTCTTTCTGCTTCCTGCAATTATCGGAACAACCGTTTACAAAGATTTCAAAGACCGATTTCACAACATTCTTTACTCTTTCCCAATCAAAAAATCGGATTATCTTTTTGGTAAATTTTTAAGTGCCTTTTTGGTAGCAAGTCTAATCACTCTTTCCGTTGGTTTTGCCTTTATCGTTGGCGAAACGATGTTAAGTGGAAGCCCAAAAATTGGCGATTTTAATCTTTTGGGTTACATAATTTCTTACGGTTTTATTGTTCTTCCAAATATGTTCATTTACGGATTGTTGGTTTTCATACTTGTAACTTTTTCGCGAAATATTTACGCAGGTTTTGTAACGGTAATTCTTCTTTTCCTTTTGCAAATTATTGCCGAAAATTTATTTGCAGGAAATTCTTTTCTCATCGCTTTGACTGACCCTTTAGGACAAAATTCTGTTCTTTACGAAACTCACCTTTGGACACTTGACGAACAAAACATAAAGCAAATCCCGATTCTTGGAGTTGTGCTTTACAACAGGCTTTTTTGGCTTGGTTTGGTGTCGGCTTGGTTTGTTTTTTTCTACCGAAATTTTTCTTTTTCACAAGAAGCAGTTAGTTTTAGTTTTTGGAAAAGTAAATCTAAATCCCAAAAGCCTCAGCAAAAATCTAAAGTTCAACTTTCAAATGTGAATTACGATTTTTCATTTTTACAAGAACTTAAAGGAATGTTTCGGCTCTCACTTTTTGATTTGAAGTTTGTTGTGAAAAGTTGGATGTTTCTTTGCCTTGTTGGTTTCGGAGTTTTTGCGATAATTTTTGCACTTGAGAAAATCACGAACACAAGCGAATTCATCTTACTTCCGCTAACAAGAGTAATGCTTTCAGTTCCGATGTTTTTCTTTTCGACAGTCATCACAATTATCACTTTTGTCTTTTCTGGAATGTTGGTTCACCGTTCACAAACGGCAAGAATGAGCCAACTAATCGACACTACTTCCGTTGCAAATTGGTCGCTTCTTGGCTCGAAAGTTTTGGCGATAACCCAGGTGCAAATTTTACTTTTGTTTGTGATGATGCTTTGCGGAATTTCTTTGCAAATCTACAACGGTTACTACAATTTTGAAATCGGGCTTTACATTTTTCAACTTTTCGTAATCACATTTCTACCGCTTCTGATTTGGGCTTTTGTATCGGTTTTTATCCACGCAGTTTTTCCAAACTTATATTTTGGAATCTTCGTTTTGCTTTTGGGTTGGGTTGGAGTTGGTGAACTTTCTCGAATTGGAATTGAAACAAATTTGCTAAAGTTCAATTCTCCACCGCAAATGGTTTACAGCGATTTCAACGGATTTGGAAGTGAGCTAAACGCTTATTTTTTGATTGAAATTTATTGGCTTCTGTTTGCGAGTCTTGTTTTGGTTTTAGCTTTTTTACTTTGGCGAAGAGGCGTTACTTTTTCACCCTTCGAAAGAATCAAAATTGCTTTTTCTCGACTGAAAGGTTCTGCAAGTTATTTTTCGGCTTTGTTTCTAATTCCATTTTGTTTCTTTGGCTACGAGATTTTTGAAGCAGAAAAGTTGCTTGAAAGTAAAAATTTTGGCAAAAGTAAAAATGCAATTTTGGAAGACTTCAAAAAGGAGTTCGGGAAATTTGAAAACACACTTCAACCAAAAATCACTTCTGTCGAACTTCACTTAAACTTGTTTCCTGAAAGCAATTCCTTTGTTGCAAAAGGCGATTACATTTTGGTAAATCAGACTTCTCATTTTATCGACACAATTCTTGTAAAAGCAGGTTTTGATGAAATTACAAACTTCACTTTGAGTCGCAAAAATGTTTTAGTCAAGCAGGACAGCACTTTTCAATTTTCGGTTCACAAGTTGGAAAATTCACTTGCTCCGAAAGATAGTTTATTTTTGCATTTTGAACTCAAAAATAAGCCGAACACAACTTTAGAACAAAACTCAAGCATCTTGAAAAACGGCACAATTTTGAAACACGACATTTTTCCAAGAGTCGGATATTTTTTGAATTCAAGCGATAAACACCCAAACGACAGCACAGTGGTTAATCGACATTATCACGCATTCGACAGCGATTTTGTAGATTTTGAGACTTTCATCAGCACTTCGGCAAATCAAACTGCGATTGCTCCGGGTTACTTGCAGAAAAAATGGAATGAAAACGGACGGAATTTTTTCCACTACAAAATGGACTCGAAAATCAAGTTTGAGTTTGCTTTTAACTCTGCGGAATACGTTCAGGAAAATGACAAGTGGAATGATGTAAATCTTGAAATTTATCACCTCAGAAATCACGATTTTAACAACACAAAAATGCTGAATGGTTTGAAATCTGCTCTCGACTACAACACAAAATATTTTAGCGATTACCAACACAAAGAAGCGAGAATTATTGAATTTCCGCTCACCGATGGAAGTTATGCGACGACGATGGCGAATTCGATTCCGATTTCAGAAGTGCGTTTTTGTGTGAATGCTTCGTCCGCTGAAAAAATTGATTTGCCGTTCTACATTTCTGCACACGAATTGACTCATCAGTGGTTCGGAAATCAAGTTACTCCGAAAGATGTTTTGGGTTCGAGAATGTTGACTGAAAGCATTGCGGAATACATCACTTTGCAAATTTATGAGAAGGAATACGGCAAGGAGCGAGCTTTGCAATTTTTGAAACAACAAAGAAAGCGTTACCTGAGAGGAAGAACGAAAGAGAGCAACACGGAGCGACCTTTGTTTTTGGTTGAGGAAGAACAGCTTTACATCGCTTACGGAAAGGGAACGATTGCTTTTAACACTTTGAGTCACTACTTGGGCGAAGACGAGTTGAACAAGATTTTGCGGGAGTTTTTGGAAGCTAATAAATTCAAAACAAATCCTTACCCGACAACTGTTGACTTACTTTCAAAAATGAAAAATTTTGTTCCTGACAGTTTGCAGTATTTGATAACAGATTATTTTGAGACAATCACTTTTTATGAAAACAAAATTAATGATGTAAAAATCGCACCGATTGCCGAAGGAAAGCACAGAGTGGAAGTTGATTTTGAAATCAAAAAACTCAAAAATGAAAACGAAACTGCCGAACTAAATGATTTCATCGAAATCGGATTTTACAACGAAAAAGGCGAGTTGTTTTCAATCGAAAAAGTGAGAGTAAAAGAAGAGCAAAACCGCTTAACTTTTCAATTAAGTAAAAAACCAAGCAAAGCAATTCTCGACCCAAACTATCTGACAATCGACAAGAATATAGATGACAATGAGTTTGGGATTTAGGGTTTGTTTTAGACAAAGTTTGATAATTATATTTGTAAAGTGGACCCCAATGTCAAGACCAAAATCAT
>JAJDAG010000093.1 GCA_029262005.1 Candidatus Zhuqueibacterota bacterium
TGTGCATCTATCGAACTTACTTTCTTTTGAGCCATTTCTCATCCTTTATAGTTTTGTGGTGAAATTTATTTAGGATGGGAATTTGGCTCTTTTGTCTTAATAAACAAATTCCTTTTTACACAAATATATGGACTTTATCCTCACATGGACGGAAAACTTTCAATCTATCTTGTGATATATGTGCTAAAAGCGGAAAAATTGCTTAACTTTTTCCATCTATTATTCTATTAGGATTGGGTGATGCCTGGAAACGAAACAAGGTAATTGTTACGAATATGAAAAACAATAAAAACTATCTTCGTTACGACAAATATCTGGCAGCAGGGTACCCAATCGCGACCGGCGTCATTGAGGGGGCTTGTGGTTATCTCATCAAAGATAGAATGGATATTACCGGCGTGAAGTTGCGCAAAATGATGCGGTTGTGCAAACTGTCTTGTTCGCCGCGTTTTTCATGGTGTAATGTGACAACCGGGTTTCATTGCCTGAATCATTCAGACCTTGTTTTTTCTTTTGACATTGTTAATTGGTTGTTTTATATTAATTTTATGCACTAATCACTCCAACGCTCTTCTGACTCCGAGTGTTCGCGAAACTACCATGATGGTGGGAGAAGCAAATTGTCGATTCACTAACCTGATATTTGCAATGCCACTACAGCCGCAACCCAAATGCTTGAGCAGGTCAGATAGCCAATTCGAACGAAACATCAAAGCAGCCACGCCGAAGAAGCGTAAGTGCAATGGGTGAAATATTTCCTGTTGTTCCACAATAAACGGCACTCGCTAGAGATGGGTAAAAAAAATCACACTTGTTTTTATCTTACTAACTATAAGCAAAAAATATGAATGACGAAGATAAATCATTATTAGAAGAGAACAAGCATTTGCGTAATGCAATTGCTGAGTTAGCGATTTTAAATGATATTGCCACAACAATAAATTCAACACAGCCTGTTGAACAAATTGTTGATTTAATTGTGAAGAAATGTGTGAAACATCTTGATGTGGAACAAGGTGCGATCATGTTATTGGATGAAAAAGATAAAGAGAAACCTCTTCATACAATGATACGCGAGCAGCAGAGCAGTTTAGATGTGCTGCCTTATAGATTTGATGCACAGCTAACAGGCTGGATGCTGAAAAATCAGGCGCCGCTGCTTGTAAACAATTTGAAAGAGGATGAACGATTTAAACAACTGCTTGACAAGACAACCCCTATAGAATCATTTCTAAGTGTCCCGCTGCGGGTAAAAAACAAGATGCAGGGTATACTTACAGTTTTTAATAAGCGCTCAAGTGAAAAATTTTCTTCAAGCGATCAAAAACTATTGTCAATTATTGCATCGCAATCAGCACAAATTATTGAAAACGCCCGGTTGCTTGAAGAAGAAAGAAACCTGAGGGTGATGCAGGAAGAAATGCATGTGGCAAAGCAAACGCAGATAAATCTTCTTCCAAAAAGTTTCCCGGATATTTCCGGTTACCAAATCGCCGCCCGAACTATTCCCGCAAGGGAAGTCGGTGGTGATTCTTATGATTTTATTAAAATTGATGACAAACACTTTGCTTTTTGCCTGGGAGATGTCTCCGGTAAAGGTATGCCTGCTGCCATGCTCATGTCCAACCTTCAGGCAACACTGAGAAGCTTCACAATGACCGGAAATTCATGTAAAGATATTATTGCTAATGCAAATGCCCTGCTTTACAACAGTACCGAATCAACCAAGTTTGCAACTCTTTTTTATGGGATATTAAATCCGCAATCAAATGAAATCGCTTTTTGCAACGCCGGGCATAATAATCCTTTTCTTTTCTCCGTTGATGGCAATGTTAGAGAATTAAAAACCGGGGGACTTTTGCTTGGTTGTTTGCCGGATTCAGAGTATGAAGAGGAAAAAATTTCAACAAAAGGAAATGATCTTATTGTTATCTTCTCCGATGGAATCAGCGAAGCAATGAATGAAGATGAAGAAGAGTATGGAGAAGAAAGACTCCAAGAATTTATATCGAAGCATACCGATGCGTCCCCGGACAAAATAATTGAAAACATCCTTTCCGATGTCAATATGTTTGTTGGTGCGGCACCTCAGTACGATGACATGACATTGTTAATTATTAAAAAAGAAGAATAATGATCGGCAAAACCATACTACATTATAAAATTATAAAAAAACTTGGCGAAGGCGGCATGGGCGTCGTCTACAAGGCGGAAGATACCAAGCTCAAACGCGAAGTTGCCATCAAGTTTTTACCCCGCCAGATAGCCGCAAGTGAGGAAGAACGCGAGCGCTTCAAAGTTGAGGCGCAGGCAGCGGCCGCGCTGAACCACCCGAATATCGCCACGATTCATGCCATCGAGGAAATTGATGAGGAGATGTTCATTGTAATGGAATACATCGACGGGCAAGAATTGAAAGAGAAGATTAGTGCCGGACCATTGAGGGTGAACGAAGCACTTAACATCGCTATCCAGTTCGCAGAAGGATTGCAAGCGGCGCACGAAAAAGGTGTCGTTCATCGCGATATCAAATCCTCAAACATTATGATCACCAATAAAGGCCAGGTCAAGATTATGGATTTTGGTCTTGCCAAAATATATGGAAACCCTCAGCTCACTAAAATCGGCACGACCCTGGGTACCACCGCCTACATGTCGCCTGAACAGGGGCGCGGAGAAGAAGTGGATGAGCGCGCTGATATTTGGTCATTTGGAGTCGTGTTTTACGAGATATTGACACGACAGCAGCCTTTCCAAGGCGATTATGAGCAAGCAGTGTGGTACGCCATTGGGAATGAAGACCCGACTCCGTTATCGGAATGGGTCAAGGATCTCCCGCTTCCGGTGGAGACCATCGTGAGCAGATGCCTCGAGAAAGACCCGGCCAAGCGCTATCAAACGGCTGCTGAACTGTTAGCTGACGTGACGGCTGTGGCGAGTGATCAGGGTCTGGGGCAAGGGCTCACAAAAAAAGAGTCTTCTGTAAAACGTCCACGTCAACGATTCAACCGCAAGTTAACATTTGTACTCACAGGTTTGATGATGGCTGTTGTGGTGTATCTGTTGGTTCACCGTGACTGGGATGTAATTAAAAACCGGCTGGGATTTAAGACAGTACCCGACCAGCAGCACCTGCTTGTGCTGCCTTTCACCAACGTTGGAAGTGACCAGGACACTCAGGCATATTTTTGTGACGGACTGGTGGAAATCCTCACAAGCAAGGTCACTCAAATGGAACAATTCCACGGATCGCTATGGGTGGTACCATCGAGTGAAGTGCGTCGAAGACAGATCAGTAGCCCCGGTGAGGCCTACGAGTTGTTTGGGGTTAACCTGTGTATCACCGGAAGCCTGCAAAGGGTTTCAGACAGGTACCGCTTAACCTTGAACCTGATCGATGCCAAGAATTTGCGGCAGTTGAATTCCTCTCTTATCGATATCGACGTAGCAGAGGTTTCGGCTCTGCAGGATGATGCGGTTGTCAAAATGTTCGAAATGGTTAATCTGGAACTGCGTCCCGAAATGCGTGAAGTATTGACGGCAGGCGGCACCGCTGTACCTGAAGCCTTCGAGTTTTATTTGAAAGGTCGCGGATTTCTGCAACGCTATGAAAAGATGGAAAACCTAATCACCGCCACAGCTCTGTTCAAAAGAGCGATTGAGCGAGATCCCCTCTATGCCCTGGCCCATGCCGGTTTGGGAGAAGCCTATTGGCGCAGGTACGAAGTTTCAAAAGACCCTTCCTGGGTTGATGAGGCAGTAAAGCAGTGCGAACGGGCTATTGAGCTGAATGGCGAGCTTCCGCCTGTGAAAGTAACCCTTGGCATTATCCATTCGGGAACGGGTCTATACGATGATGCCATTGCTGATTTCAAGAGTGCTTTGGAGGCAGCCCCAGGCACTGTTGATGCCTATCGTGGATTAGCAAAAGCATATGAGGCAAAGGAAATGCTTGAGGAGGCTGAATTAACTTATCAAAGAGCCATTGAAATGAAGCCGGATTATTGGGGTGGTTATAATGATCTGGGCGTATTTTACTATCGGCGAAGCCGTTATGATGAGGCAATCAAACAATTTCGCCAGGTCGTGGAGCTGACTCCGGACAACTACCGGGGCTACAACAACCTGGGTGGAATATCTTATTTATTAGAGCGCTGGGTGGAGGCCCGTGAGATCTTCGAGCACTCTTTTGCTATGAAAAAATCTTACCCTGCAGCTTCAAACTTAGGGACTCTCTACTACATTGAAGGCCAATACGCTGATGCAGCACGGATGTATGAAGCAGCCTTAGAGTTGAACGACCATAACTACCTGGTTTGGGGTAATTTGGCCTCAGCCTATTATTGGGCCCCGGAGCAGCGGCACAAAGCACAGCAGAACTATCAACGCGCCATCGAAATAGCAGAAGAGCGCAAAAAAGTAAATCCGAACGATCCAGACGTGATCTCGCATCTGGCCGGTTATTACTCAATGATAAAGAAGCGAACGAAAGCACTAACGCTCATTGAGCAAGCACTAAAGATGGCGCCAAAAAACATGCAAGTCATGTACCGGGCCGGCACCACTTATGAGCAGCTCGGTGAGCGTGAAAATGCGTTGCATTGGATTGGTAAAGCATTGGAAAACGGTTACTCGAAATCTGAAATAGAAAATCAACCGGAATTACGTGAATTGGTTTCCGATGCGCGTTTTCAGCGAGGCTAAAGAACAGTGATGAGCAATTTGGGGGGAAATAGTCGCCCCTGCACTGCAGGACAAATATCAGAGGCCAGGGCAGGGAATTTCGAAGGTCTCTGAAGTAGGAATCAGGCTTAGTCAAACTAATAAATGTATTTTTCACATTGGAGGGAATCATGAAAACGAAACAAATTCTATTAACAGCGGCCATTATCCTGGTGATTTCAGTTGCCGGCTTCCTTGGTGCGTCGCATAAGTCTAATGCTGAAAGCTTACCGATGCTAAAAAAGCACGACCTGGTAATCAAAAAAATTGACGGAGAGTGGAAGGTTGTCCATGCTCAAGATCATGCGAAGAAAACAGTAAAAGCAAAAAAGAGAGATAAAATAACCTGGAAAGCCGAAGGGACAGATGTCTACTTCCAATTCATGGATGAACAGCTATTCGGCCGCAGTAAAGACCATGGCAAAAATTTGACACTGACAGTAACAGATAATGCAAGACGGGGATCCCATTTCTACGCGGTCTTCTGCTTAGCGGATTGCACATTTGCAACAGGCAATTCGCCGCCTGAAATTATTATTGAATAAATTCTGTAACCTGAGGCATGCACCCGGCAGGCTCAAGATAAACTCATCATCTTATATTTTGTGGAGGAAAAATGTTTAAAGAGTTCAAAGAATTCGCCATGCGAGGAAATGTAGTGGATATGGCTGTGGGAATCATAATCGGTGCTGCCTTTGGCACGATTGTAAAATCTCTCGTTGCCGATATTCTCATGCCACCTATTGGCTTACTGTTGGGTGACGTCGATTTTTCCAATCTCTTTATAGTGTTAAAAGAAGGGGCAGCGGCAGCCGCGCCCTATGCATCTCTCGCAGATGCAAAGGGTGCCGGCGCCATAACAATTAATTACGGTGCGTTTATCAATACCGTAACGAGCTTTATAATTGTAGCGCTTGCGATCTTTATGGTTATCCGTAATTTAAACAAACTCAAAAAAGAAGAAATAGAGGCACCTGCAGAAGCGACAACAAAGGAATGCCAGTATTGTCTTTCAACCATCGCCATCAAAGCAACTCGTTGTCCCAATTGTACATCTGAAGTGGGATAATGACGCAACCGGCCACGTGCTTTGTCGCAATATAGAGCCGTTGCACTGCTGTCCCCAAACGTTTGGCCCAAGCCGACAGCGGGGGCGCAGGATATAGAGCAAGAAATTTCGCTTTTGACAAGCACGTGGCGGCTTTGACAAAAAGTAAAAGCAATTCATCCTTCAATCAGCATCAGCCAGATTTAAGGCAAAAAAGAGGCTGAATTGCCTGGAAAAAGCATCAGGAAATTCGCTGCTGATAGCCGCCGCTTACATGAACTTGCCTGGGTACAAACAAGGCGGCTACTTTTGCCGCCTTGGCCCGGGAAGATGTGAAAGCAAACGACACAATCCACATATCGTTTGGTGAGAACAAAACCACCCGGGCGCAAGGCAAAATACTGCACGCCATCAAAGGTCTGGTGCGAAGCCCCGCACTTTCCGTTGATGGCAACCCTGTTATTAAAGGCGGTGAGATTCACGCGCAGGCTGCGCGATTTATTGCAATAAAATTCGCCAGGCGCAAGCATCGCCCTGCAATTCAAGGACTGAATGTTGACAACAAATAACAGATAAGACCCAAAAATAACATCGCCACAAGCTGTTTGGCAGTAGATTCACGCAAAACCAAACCTGCATCCGCAAGGTTATTGCCAGTTCCTGAAAAACTGACTTGAAACTCGTAACTCCCTGAGTTACGCTTCTAACTTCAGGAGTTTTGCCGCTAACTTACCGAGTTACGATCGTAACTCAGGGAGTTAGCATGGGGATCACGGTGAGTTTTTACAAAAATTCAGGGGAAGAACAAAAAAAAACGCCCATGCGCCTGAGCAACATGAGCGTTTATCGCTTAAACGAAACCGACAACAGAGCCACTTATTAACCAAACTATTACCATTCTGTTTGCCGGTTGCGTTTCGGGCTGATGCGAATCCAATACTTCTTCATATAAGAGTTTGCAATAAAATCATCAGGATTATCCATGCCGGCTTCCTGGGTCTTTTCTTATTATACATGATGCTGTCAAGACAATGCGCACGCCTTGCGGTTGTGTGTAGAAGATTATTGTATGGCATTAATTGCAGCCGCAAAAGCATGTTGTATTCTTTCTGTTTGATTCAGGAAGTGTTTATTGCCCTATGTATCGGTCTTTTGCACGGAAACTTCAGTCCGGGTGGTGGTTGATGTGTGAAATTCATGTCACCTGGTGCGGGACATCCCTCTGTTTTTCGCTCTGAGCGCGCGAAAAACTATCTCCCTGCAAAGGGAGTTTTCCCCCGTCAACCAGAATGCATTTGACTTTATTACACAGGTGTCTTATGTTATTACTGCCGCTTTTTCCCCACATTCTTTCGATATCCCATGCGGCAGCTTCATTCCGAACAGCAGGAAAGTGGTCTGGTGAAAGTAAAAATAGTCTTGTAGCGACAGAGAGCATTAACTATTTCCCTTTACTGTCATTCCGAACAGCGCGTTTCCCAGCGGTGGAGGAATCTAATGAAGCACTGCTGCTGCAGTGCAACAACACGGTCTGGAGTTGAACAGCACGAACGGTTCTTAGGCAGATTTCTCACACCGACAAAGAACGCCGGGTTCGAAATGACCAGACTGTGTGAAAACGCAATTTTCAAACAACCTTAAAGTGGCGTGTTTTTTATTTTGCCTTTTTAAGTTTTTTATATTTGGAAAATCATTTTGGGCGGCTTAAAAAGATTGTTATAGCAG
>JAJDAG010000094.1 GCA_029262005.1 Candidatus Zhuqueibacterota bacterium
GGCTATCGCTTTGGGATTTATTAAAGCGAACAGTTTGTTTGCCCGCTTTTCTGGTTTCCTTTCTACTGTTACGTATAGAAAGGCGGAGCAATTAATTGCGATTTCAGAAAATATGCGGCAAAAACTGATTGACAAAGGCATCGCGGCTAGTAAAATCAGGGTAATTGACAATTGGGCTGACAAAGAAAATATCTATCCTGTGAAAAAAGAAGACAATTGGTTTTTGCAAAAACATAATTTAGGTGAAAGCTTTGTGGTTCAGTATTCGGGCAATATGGGTTTGGGGCATGAATTCAGCACTTTTTTAGAGGGCATGAAATACCTTCGCAGTTATACCGACATAAAATTCATTTTTATCGGTGAAGGGAAACTCAAACCGGAGATACTTGAATTCAAGGAGAAAGAAACCCTGAGCAATTTGACTGTTTTGCCCTACCAGGAGCGTCGAAATCTTTCTTTCTCAATAAGCGCTGCTGATGTTTCACTGATAACGCTTAAGAATAACCTGGAGGGTTGCATGCTCCCAAGCAAGCTTTATGGCATCATGGCAGCCGCAAGTCCTATCATCTTTGTTGGTTCGCCTGAGAGCGATATCGCCCGAATCATAAGCCAGGCTGATTGCGGGTTTCAAGTAGATGAGGGTGATGTGTCACGATTTTCAGATCTGCTTTTGCAATTGTGCCGCAACCGTTCGTATGCCTCAAGACTTGGAAGAAATGGATATCGCTTTTTTTTAAAGCATTATGAGCGTAAAAATGCGACCAGACGCTATTACGAAATATTGACCTCCAGCGATCAGTAACCTGGATCGAGGAAAACATTATTGTGATGTACAAGGAAGTCAAATTGACAGGAAGGATACTATGATTGATATATTCACCAAATTCTTAATGGCCGTGGCTTTCTCGTTTCTTGTGACACCGGTAATTCGTATTGTTGCAAAACGCCAAGGTTGGTTTGCTTCTCGCAATCTCAGAACAATCCATAATGAGCTCATCCCAAACATTGGTGGTGTGGGTATTCTTGTTGCATTTCTCTTGCCGCTGCTGATGACTGGATTCGACATTCCACAGGCGGTGCCTCTATTGGCAGCCGCATGCCTCATTGCTGCTGTTGGGTTTTACGACGATATTCGACAAGTGAATTGTCTTCAAAAATTGAGTTGGCAAATAATCGCGGCGCTCGCCGCGACGTGGTACGGGTTTCGAATTGAGGCCGTTAGTTTGCCATTTAGCATGCAATTCGCGCTTGGGGCGTGGACTATTCCGGCATCGGTTTTTTGGATTGTACTGCTTACCAATGCATTCAACTTGTTAGATGGAATAGATGGTTTGGCATCCGCCTTAAGCATCAACGTTGCACTATTTATTTCAATAGCCAGTTTTATGGTTGGAGAAATACAATTGGCTTTGGTGAGTGTTGTGCTTATGGGTGCAATAACTGGTTTCGTTAAATATAATTTGCCACCGGCAAAAATTTTTATGGGCGATACAGGCAGTTTGTTTTTGGGGTTCGTTTTGGGTTGCCTCGCCATTAAGGCATTTGCAGTTACCGACAACGGCGTTCACGGCGGCGCAATGATAGCATTATTCCTGGTTCCTTTATCTGATACGACGCTTGCTGTGATTAGACGTGTGTATCAAAGAAAGAGCCCGTTTTCGGCTGACAAAGAGCACATACATCATTGCCTCATGAGGTTGGGTATTAGCCAGGCATCCATTGTGTTACGCCTTACTGTTTTAGCGATTGTTTGTGGTTTTACTTCCATCACAATGACTTTGATCAGCGCTCGATTGCAACTCTTTCTCGTATGTGGTTTGCTTGCACTAACATTTTTTTTCTTTCTTAAGGCGGGTTGTTTCAAGTTCTTGATGAACAAAAGCAGCACATCTCTAAACGATGACATATTGCCGGCCAAGACAACTGGTTTTGGAATTCGTGGACTTAACGGGCAGTCTGAAGTCTTGGCCAGGGGATATTGTGAGGTCGGAAATTCCGGTGAGGAGCATGAGCAGAAATCCGTTCGCTTTTAACATAGTTTGTCGAAATCCTGAAATCACCCAGATAACGGTTAGGTGTCTGGGTAAAAAATAAACGGACACTTTTAAACTGTACCATTGCAGATTACTTGATGTTGTCAAGATACCTTTCGATAACTGCCCTTCTCTTTCTGGCCTGCGACCCAATATGGGCAGAGCCACAAGCATATCTTAATAAAAAAGTCCGTCTTCTTGAATCTTCTCCAGTTCAGGTAACATTTTTCGTTGAGCCATACACCTTAAATATCAGCCATACCGGAACACCAGAAGGTGCAACCGTTACAGTTCAAGGTTTTGGGAATACGGGCGAAACCGGTTATCCCGAATTACCGCAACTGGGAGTTCTTATTCAGGTACCTGTTGGTTGTAGAATAAATGTTTCTGCAGCGGCAGGTTCCTCACAAGAATGGACTGAGATCAATGTTGCGCCCGCACACGGCACTACAAGCGATGATCGCCCAAAAGGTGAAATATATCGGAGAGATATTTTTTGGCCTGAGGAATTGGTCAAAATATCAGGTATACAGCGTATCCGTGGCCGGGATATTGCCAGGATTCAAATAAACCCGGTTCAATTTAATCCGTTACAAAAAAAGCTACTTACCCTTCAGGATGTGCTAGTCAAGGTTACTTTTTCAAAACCGTTTGTAAACCGTGAATCTCATGCCTCTACTTCTGATACGTGGCTTAATTCTTTTGTTCTAAACCCTGGGTATGTTGACCGGTTTGAGGCTTCTTCTCATCCGAGCACGCCAGGCAGCCTACCTGGTTTGCCCAATTCTAATTTTAAAATCGGCATTAATGAAGATGGCCTATACCGGCTGACTTTTGAAAATCTGGTTTCTGCCGGCATCGACCCATTTTCATTGAACGCTCAGCGTTTAAAACTCAGTAACAAAGGAAATGAAATTCCTATCTGGATCGAAGGTCCCCAGAATTCTTCTTTGACCACAACAAGTGCAATCTACTTTTTTGCCGAAAGAAACAAAGGTAGGAATAGTGAATACGATCTCTATTCTGATGTCAACGTTTATTGGCTTTCTGATGAAGGCTCCCCGGGGCTGCGTTACACTTTATTTCAAGATGACAACGCCAGCACCAATAGCGATTATTACTGGAAAACCCACCATTTGGAAAAAGATTCTATCTTCTTTCGCTGGGACGGAGAAAGTACATTGGCTTTAGGCGAAGGCTGGGTGTGGACTTTTCTTTTCGAACAAGATAGAAAAAGTGTGGATTTCGGCATTCAAGGCCTGGTTGACTCAGTGGGCCCATGCACGCTGCGAGTACGGGTGCAAGGCACAACTGAAGATTCGGTAAACCCGGATCACCATATCGTTCTGTCCCTCAATGATGCGGTCGTTGGCGACACATTTTTTGACGAAAGAAATGAACTGATTTTTGAAACTACCTTTGAAACGGCTTTATTACACGAAGGCAGCAATCGATTTGAAATACGGCTTTTGGATGACACGGGCACCACGGTCAATCAAATTGTTCTTGATTGGATTGAGATCGTCTACCCGGGATATTTGGTTGCCAAAGCAGGACAGCTTTCCTTTCAGCCCGCTAAAGTTAACAACGGGATTGCGGAATACTCTGCAGTCAATTTCACAGGCGCCGAAGTCATTATTTTTGACCCGGCTCACGCAAAGATGTGGACGCCACCCGATGATCGCGCTTCAATCTACCGAGTTGAATCTGCCGGTTTCGATGACGGTAATTCTGCAAAAATAACAATCGATTTTCAAAACTTCGAAGATTGGTCCAGGGGATATAATCTACTGGTTAAGCTCCCGGGAACCAACGATGTAATCACCCGAATTTTTGATCCGCGTGTTTCCAACGAAGCGGATCTTATGGCGGCTTTCATCGACTCTTTGCCCGATCAAACAGTCATGGCGGCCGCCATTGTCGACGAAGGCAGTTCCAATATGACGGAAGCTGCATACCGTGCCCTAGAATCAGTCGGCAGCGGGCTTGTACGGCAGATTGGTTTTCGTGACTCATGGGCTTTGATCGGCTGGAAAGGCGCTGTTGCTGGCGACGCCAAAGAGATGATTTCAAGGCGGTTCAATGGTAAAGCAATCGTTTCGGATACTTTGACCGGCCAACAGGGGATCTCATACAGGGCGACTTTTCAAGACACACCCGACGACAGTTCGTTTTATTTTGCAGCGTCCCGCAATGCCGTTAAGACTGTTAATTTCATTGACGTTGATGTGCCAGGTCAGTTGCGTTCATCTGTCAATAGTGCAGATTACATCATCATTACTCACAAGACATTTAAGAACGAAGCGAACGAGTTGGCTAATTATCGCGCCCAACATAATGGTTTTCGCACGGCTGTTGTTGATGTCGAAGATGTTTATGACGAATTCAATTATGGCATAGTTAACCCGCAAGCGATTCGAGACTTTCTGGAGTTTGCGTTTATCAATTGGACAAGACCGGCGCCAACTTATGTTGTGCTTATTGGAGACGCTTCCTGGGACCCTAAGAAGATAGATAGCGAAACAGTCAAAACGAACTACATCCCCTCCTATGGGGATCCAGTTGCAGATAATCGTTTTGTCGCCTTTGATGACCAATTTGATTTTTTGCCAGATCTATTCATCGGTAGAATTCCAGCGGAAACGCCCATGCAAGTTGCTGCTTTAATCGGGAAAATCATTGCGTATGAAAACTTATCCTTCGACCAGTGGAATAAAGATTTTTTATTTTTTAACGGGGGCGCCAACAACACAGAACAAAACATTTTTCGCAGCCAGGGTGGGGCGCTTGCTGCCGATATTCAAGCGGAGCCGCTCGTTGGCGTAGCGACTCAATTAAACAAAACGACCAATGAACATGTAACGCTTACTTTAAGGAACATCGCTGCTGAAAAAATACGGCAGGGCGCTTTGTGGGTTAATTTTCTTGGTCACGCGGCCAGCACCGTTTGGGACATCGATATTGGCCAGCCGGATGATTGGCAGAATTCGGTATTCCCTTTCATGACTGGAATGTCTTGCCACTCTGCCCGGTTTGCCAACCCCTTCTTAAACAGCCTTGCTGAAGATTACGTGCTTCATCCGATGGGAGCAGTCGCTTACTGGGGGTCTACCGGATTTGGCTTCATTTCACAGGATTTTTACTTGTTGCAAGGATTGTTTCGTTCGATTGCTCAGGATACTGTTCGTAGCATCGGTGAGGCTACAACCGCCGCAAAACTCTTTATTTGGCAGCAACTCGGCGACGGTATTCGCAATCGCATGGTCATCGATCAGTACACAATTATCGGCGATCCAGCCACGCAATTACGGCTGTCGGACAAACCTGAGCTTGCAATCAGTACTGAAGACATCCGCCTGCAGCCTGATTTTTTGATTTTATCAGACTCTACAGCGAACATTCAAGTTCAGCTTCACAACCACGGTTTGGTGCCCGAAGATAGCGTCGATATTAATTTTAGCATTTTCAACAAACAGGTAGAAATTGAGCTAAACCGGAAATTGCGAATCCGCCCGCTAGGCGTTCTTGATTCGTTCAAAGTCATGTGGCAGCTTCCTGAGGAACCGGGAGAATATCGCCTGCGTGCCCGGGTTGACTTTAATGACAAAATAAAAGAGAATGACGAATTAAACAATTTGGCCGAAAAAGTTGTGCATGTTTTTGAGTCGGAGCTGTTATTAATCAAACCGATGCTTTTTGGCGTCGTCAACCAGCCAAATCAGGCTTTCACTACCAATAATTCTATCGTTGGCGCGTCCGGTGATATGCAGTATTTTTTCGAAGTAGACACCTCAAGCGGTTTTAATAGTTCTGCACTTGTACAGTCTCCTGCTGTTGTCGAAGGCAGGCCGGCGACGAGATGGAAATCAAATCTTGCCAACCCTGGCATCTATTTTTGGCGCGTGAGAACTTTTGGTGGAAATGGATTTGGTAAATGGCAAGCAGCGTCTTTTCATTATGAGCCAACTATCAATTACATATGGCTGCAATCGGCAGGCGTCCAGTTTGGGAAAAATGGTACTAATAATATTGAATATTCGGGAGTTCGGGAGGTGACTTTGTCTATCGCTCCCGTCTCATTCAAAGCAGAATCGGCAGGCTTTGACGATGGTCTTTTTGCTGTGTTTTCTGCAGACGAACAGGTTCTCTCCCGGAGCGGCAGGGGCCACAACCTGGCCGTTTATGAAGCCATAAATGCACAGCTCTTGTCCTTGAAGAATTTCGACACACATTTGCGACAGCAGAGCACGGATTCGATGGCAACATGGATCGACGAATTGGCTGAGGGAACCATTGTCCTTGCCGCCATCCGCGACGAAGGTTCCGCCGCCATGACCGAATCCGCCTACCAGGCCCTCGAATCCATCGGCAGCCAATTTACCAGCCAGGTCGGATTTCGCGACTCCTGGGCCATCATCGGTCGCAAGGGCGCGCCCATCGGCAGTGTGCCCGAAGTCTGGAAAAAATCCGGTGAAGGCCCGGCAATTGTAGCTGACACGTTGACGCGATTTCATGAAAAGGGTACGATGACCTCCGTGGAAATCGGACCGGCGCTGCTGTGGCGGACAGCCCAATTTGATTATACGTCATCATTTCAAAACGAAAGCATCGCTTTTAATGTTCTGGGTCGAAACCGGGCAACCAATGCCGTTGATACTTTGAAACGCGACTTGACACAGGCTACGGAAGTTGATCTTTCCGACATCAACCCAAGAATCTACCCGACGATTCAGCTTGAGGCTGTGATGATTTCTGAGAATGGCCTGGAGTCGCCGCAATTAAATTCCTGGTCAGTGGATTATGAGCCACCGGCAGATCTGGTGGTGGACAGAAATTCGCTTACAGTAAATCGAGACACGGTGCAAGTGGGCGAAGCAATAACGGTCAAAGTTGAAACCGGCAATTTCGGACTGAATCCCAGCGGCAAGTTCGCGGTCGCGGTACTTGCCTCGGCAAGCGGTGCGGGCCCTAGGGAGGTTGTAAGGATCGCCGTCGATAATCTCGTGGCTGATCAAGTTGGCGAATACTCAGCCATGTTTTCCACTGACGGGTTGCTCGGCAATATAAAATTGACTGCCCAGGTAGACCCGGAAAATGAAGTCCCGGAAATTGTCGAAACGAACAATTCAACATCGGCCAATATTTGGGTCAAGCAAGACACTTTGGGACCGGAGATTCATGTTGTTGTCGATGGCGTTGCCTTGGCGCAAAACCAGTATGTTTCCGCTACGCCAACGGTTAAAATAGAACTTCGGGATCGTGCCGGTATTACCGAAGAAGATACCGGTCGCGTCACGATTCTGCTTGATCAGCAAAAAATTGTTTATGGCATGAGCGAAGGCCAAGCCCGGTTATTGCCGCAGCAGAATTCGGCTGATGATTTAAAAGCGCTCGTCGTCTTCTCGGCGAGACCGGGTGCCGGACGTCATGAGCTTCAGGTCTTTGCCCGGGATATATCCAATAATTCCAGTTACTTTGAAGCTGATTTTCTTGTGAGCACAGAATTTGTCATTGAAAATGTCATGAATTTTCCAAATCCCTTCAATGCTTCTACGGATTTCACTTACACCCTTACTCAGCCTGCGGAACAAGTTCGCATTAAAGTGTACACCATCTCCGGCAGACTGGTTCATCAGCTTGAGAATTTGCCCACCTGGGCCGGCTTCAATCAATACCGCTGGGATGGTCGCGACCAGGTTGGCGATGCCCTTGCCAACGGTGTTTACCTTTATAAAATAATCGCGCGCACTGCTGAAAAACAGGTAGAGTTCATCGAAAAATTGGTTGTAATGCGTTGATTCCCACTGCGGTTATTGAATAGCTTTCCCTTGCTTTTTTTTTCTATTTATGTTACATAGTGATCGGTCGAAAACTTAAGTTGCAGAATATCATGGAGATCCGCCTAAATATTGTCCAGATATGACTCGAAATAATTTGTCGTATCTAACTTGATTAATTCACAAATCGACAATTTACAGTCCTAAATGATGTTGTGAATTATTCAGGCTAACCATGTGACCTCAGAGATGCATGCCGGCCTTGTAACTTTTGACACCAAGTTGGTTGCAGGAAAAGTTTTCGCTCCGCAATATTCTCAGACTCTTCAATCGCAAAGTTCGTGAGTAACTCAGGCTAAGAAAACACAGGAGAGATTTATGGACGTTCAATTCCTGGTCGGTAACTTGATCAAACTTGAGGTGGATGCAATTGTTAATCCCGCCAACTCCGAAGGCGAAATGGGGGGTGGCGTCGCTGCTGCCATCAAAAAGGGCGGTGGCGCTGTTATCGAAAAAGAGGCCATGGAAAAAGCGCCCATTCCAATTGGCAAGGCGGTCCTGACCACCTCGGGAAAGTTGAAATGTCAATTTATTGTGCATGTACCAACAATGAAAGTGCCGGTGCAAAAAACTTCCGTTGAGAATATTTCAAGGGCGACTCTTGCTGCCTTGCGCACTGCCCGTGAGTACGACTTTGAAACCTTGGCCATGCCCGGCATGGGCACGGGTAGCGGAAAAGTGCCGGTGACAGACGCTGCGGCTGCCATGATTGAAACGATTAAAAAATACTTTACCGGCCAAACGCGGTTGAAAGAGCTTATTCTTGTGGATAAAAACAAAGAAATGGTCGCGGCGTGGGAAACCAGTTGGTATCAACCCGAGGAACAGGAGGCGTAAACTCGTTGTCGCGAGAGCCTGTGAGAACCTGTATATCCTGCCGCACGAGCCGTTCGAAATGCCGGCTTTTGCGCATTGCCAGAACATCTGAGCATAAAATTGAAGTTGATGTGCAGCAAAACAAGCCGGGACGTGGCGCTTATATTTGCCATGACAAGCGTTGTTTCGCTCTTGCGCTTAAGCGTAACGCCTTTGTCCGCGCTCTGCAGGTCTCTCCGTCAACAGAATTTGTAGAAGAACTTACCCGGATTTTGCATGATTGATTTTGAAAAAGCCCACAGACTGCTGGGCATGGCCAACCGGGCCCGAATGCTCACACTCGGAATGAGCGCTACTGTGCAGTCTTTGCGCAAAGGTCAGACACAACTGCTCATCGTGGCGGAAGATCTCTCTGATAATGCCAAATCAAAACTAAAAACAGCCTCGGGCGAGAGGCATATTGAGACTGTCAGTTGTGGCAACAAAGATGAGCTGGGCCGTCTGTTCGGGCGCTCGGAATTGGGCATCGTCGGCGTGGACGATCCGGGGTTCGCCAAAACTTTGTTTGGTCTTCTGGTGCCTTAACCCGATAAACCGAAATCGAATTAGACGGCTCTATGCAAAATTTTGCCACAGAGTCACAGAGCACACAGAGAATACAGAACTTTGAACAATTGATCTCAATAAAGAAAGATTTTAGGAAGGAATGGCGGTTCTCACTTTTGGTTAAAGCATGACAAACGAAATCGCCCAACAAAAAGCAGCACTTCGGACTGAGATTCGAATAAGGCGTGACAGTCTGTCTAAACAAGCGGTTGATGACCGAAGCCGGCGTATTTTATCCCACCTTAAAGGAATACCTGAATTAAAGTCAGCCAGGGCTGTGCATACTTATGTTGCCTGGAAAAACGAAGTGGATACACATGCGCTTATTCGGTGGCTGTTTGATACGGGGCGCAGAGTCATTGTGCCGTGGGTTGAGAAGGCGGACAGGCGAATGCATCATTTTGAAATACGCTCACTCGCTGAACTCCAGCCCGGTAGTTTCGGAATTCTTGAACCTGTACGTGAAATGACAACTGAAGTGGACACCACAGAAATCGATATGGTAATTGTGCCGGGACTTGCATTCGATCTGAGTGGGAACCGGTTGGGGTACGGCTGGGGATTTTACGACGATTTTCTTAAAGACTTGAGTATACCCAAAGTCGCACTTGCGTATGATTTTCAGGTGATTGATTCGGTGCCGGTGAACAATAATGATGTGCCGCTGGATATTGTTGTTTCTGAGACCCGTGTCATTGAAACAATCTGAGGATGAGTTGTCGCAAAATGGCTGCATTAAGAGGTCGGTTCGGCGGACATACTGATGTGATTTTTTCTGGCGCAGAACGCCTCGTATCCGTTCTGCAATTAAAAAAGCCGGGTATTTGGGCAATACCTGGCTTGTTTAATTTGTAAGCGATTTCTGCGGGCTGGAAAGACCGTTTGGCGTTATCTTCCGGGGCCGGTGATGGCGTTTGTCTCCTTAAACTGACGCCCCGCTTTATTTTTCACTGCGGGAATATTTTATTGAAGACATTACCTCGTTTCTGCCATCCAACACCGTAAAAGTGAGATTCTCATTGTCGTGATGCATCAGCATGGAACGCCAGTCACGGATTTCCCCACCTTTACTAAATGAGCGCCATTCGTGTTTGAGGTTGTCCCCCTCAAGCTCAGCAAGACCTTCATTGATGGTACCATTTTTGTCAAAAGACCAAAACACGATTTGCCCCATTACAGGTTGCCAGCCATAGTAGGTTGTTGCGTACTGTTCTTCAATTCCATTTGCATTTATCATATTTTGAACTTCGAGAAAGTTCTCATTCAAGGTCCATTTGAATATAAGCTTTGAGGTAAACTGCGTGCCGTCAGATGGGGCTCCTTTTCCAATCCAGGTGCCGAGAAAGCGCTCTGCAACCTGAGGTAGTGAGTTGGTCTTTCCGGGTTGCGCCTGACTCTCCTGCACGGCTGCAAACGAAATAATCATGGAAAATGCAAAGAAAAGCATTGTGCCCCTTCGAGTGTTTATCATGAGTCGTTTCCTCTTTGATTCGTGTCTGTGCTTACATAAAATATATTGCGGTAAACGAATTATTCCAGGCATTTACAAGATACTCCGGATTTTACCGATGAGTCATGTGGACTTGTTGAAGAATTTAGATAATTGATTACGAAAAGTCAAGGCAGGCAACCGCATGTTTTTACAATAATGAATGGCCTGTGATTACAATTGGCCTAGAAACCACACTTCTTGTGTATCCTCCATATTCTACAAAAAACGTTTTTGTCCGGGGAAATCCGTGGCGAATGCTTATCCTGGTGCGTAATTGACAACAATTTTAGCTACGCAGCTCAATATAGAAGCAAATCTTTGCTGCTAATCGGCTGGTTCTGCTGCGCAATGGTTGTTTAAAAATCACGATAATATGCCGATACTTTTAGCACTTACGGTTATGTGCCGATACTTTTAACATCCATGTAGATTGTGTGCCAGCGCTTCTTCGGAGAAAGGTCGGTTAAACGAAAATCGTGAGTATCAAGCAGGACATCCCGGATCTCAGTTTTCTTATTGAGCAGAAAGCAAAGAAAGCTCGGGAGCGTCTGTCGGGCAGTGGGCCGGGACAAGGTATGGATTCGGGTGCTCCGCGCAGGCGAGGCGCCGGGGCGTCCGGCGCAAAAAGGCACTCAGACACCGCGCCGCTTCGAGAGAGAAAAGCAAAGCCTATCGAGCGCTTCAGTGAAGAAAATGATTTAACTTTTGAGTTTGACATAAATGATGAGATAGTCGATCTCGCAGCCGCTTTGAACCTGGACAAGGACGTTTTGCCCTCTCCTGAAGATGAAAAATCGACATTGCCAATGAAACCGACTGACGATTTGCAGCCCTTGGCTGATTCGAATGCTGCTAACATAAATGATGAACAATTGCCCTCTGAAGATGCTGGTCGGAAGTCGAAGGAACCTGTGGAAGAAGTCGCGAACCCGGATGCCTCGGTTAAGAATGAACCTGGGCAACTTATTGACGAAATCGAGGCTGTACCCACCGTGATCGATGATGAGTCGGCTGCCACAACGGCAGCGTTAGAAGACCCGGCAGATAGTCTGGATACGTTTGAGCCGGAAGCTTCATCCATGGAGCAAGGTAGTGACGCAAGTGTGCAATTAGGCGAGCTGTTTGACGAGACGCTGGCTGTGTCATTTGTTGAGGGCGAGGAGGAGCGTACTGAGCTGCCTTTGCCTGCCACCCGGTTGGATGACCCCAACGCGCTCATCGAAGCACTTGAGCCGGCAGCCCCTGCTGCAGCGGGCGATGAAGCAAATGAACTGATAGACCTCGGCCCACTTTTGACGCCGGCGGCGGATGGCGATTTTTATAAACTCAGTTCAGAGGCGACATTCGGGAAACCGCCGCCATCTTCCTCGCTTGATGAGGATTCCGGGGAAATTGCGTTGCAGTCTGATCCCACTGAAGAAACTTCGATTTTTTCTGATTTTTTGCAGGAAAGTCAGGGCAAGGAAACCATTGTGGGAGGCATTTCCGATCGGCAAGCCGGCAAAGACAAAGCTTCCGGTCAGCAAGGCCTTGCAGTGGGTCGGGCGACTTCAATGTCGTTTTCAGCATTGTTTGAAAACGTTTCACTTCTGGGGCTGGATTTTGGTGTTCGTTCGTGCAAGTACATTCGGATTAAAAAGTCGGCCAGAGGCGTGCGGCTGATTGCAGCCGGAAATTTTGCAGCGCCCCCGGTGGGTGAAGACAATTTGGGGTATAAAGACTGGTACTTGACTGCCGCCCAGTTTCTAAGTCGGAATATTGATGCGAAACACCTGAAAAACGTGCTGGTGGCCACCGCGGTCTCTGGAATGGAAGTTGTTTTCAAAAACGTTGAAGTGCCAAAGATGAGTCGCAAAGATTTGGCACGAGCCGTTCCATGGGCTTGCCGAAAAGATTTCCCTTTTCCCATTGAAGCGACTGCTTTTGAGTTTCGCGTTATTGAGAACAGCAAGAAAAAGCCGGACAGCAAACTTGATGTTCTGGTGGTGGCAGCCCAAAAGGAATTTATCGAGCAACAGTTGCAAGGTCTGGCAGAAGCAAAGGTAACTCCGGCAAAAATTTCAACAATTCCAGCGGCGCTTTGGCAGACGTTTTTATTGTGCGCTTCGAAGGATATTTCCGACAAACCACATGCGCTTGTTGACATCGGCCACCGCTCGAGCCACGTTACTTTTGTCAATGAAAAACAGTTGCAATTTGCCCGGGAACTCTCCATTGGCGGCAGCGATTTTATCCAGGCGTTGACCGGAGATTTGTTCATTGATGGTAAAGAACTTAGCTTGGGGGAGGCTGAAGCAGAGCAAATTATTTGTCGGTATGGCATCCCTCAGGAAGGCGACCAGTCAACCATTCTGGATGGTGTTGCCATTAAGGAGGTTGCTGTTCTCCTTTGGCCTCAGTTTGAGCGCCTCGCCAGTGATATTCAAAGAACAATGGAATTTTATAAGGAGAAGTTCAAGGTAGAAACGTTGGCGGGAATTTATCTTTCAGGTGGTGGGGCGCTCATGCCAAATCTGGCTGATATGCTGCACGGTCAGCTGGGGTTGGCAGTTGAAAAACTCAATCCGTTCGATGTTATTTCAGCCAAGAAACACCCGAAGTTTGAGGCTTTGCATCAGGTCGGGCCGTCTTTTGCGGTTGCCGTTGGCTTGGCGCTGGACGATTCCAGAGAACTCAATTTATTGCCTGAGCGGCTCAAAGAGTCTTACTTTTTGCGTTATTTGAAACGCATCTTTCGTTATTTCATAGTTGTTTTCATTTTGCTGATGGCATTTTTGTCGCAGGATGTGACCAGGGAGTTTCGGAAAATTCAAGTTGAATTTCAGCGGCTTAACGCAGAGTTTGTAAGGGGAGAGCCGCGGAGAAAGAAATTTTTACAACTGCAGCAGGCGCACAAAACATTGCGCGAGATGAATCGGCAGTTCGCTAATTCCATTGATATCGATTTGGAAGCTGCCGGTCATTTAAAGGCCATCAGCCATTTTATCCCGGCCAATATGGCTTTGACTTCCCTGCGGATCAAATGGCATCAACAAGACGCGGAAGGCGAGGGGGGCGAAGATTTTGTCAGAAAAGTTATGATGCTTGAGGGCGTGGCCTTTCCGGATGATTCTATGGAAGGGATGGCACTTGCCGGTTTTTTGATGAAGATGGAAGAGTCCGGCTATTTTGCTGCTATAAAGTTGCGGTCGCAACGCCTGAATGATGATGGGAGCCTGCAGTTTTCCATTGAGTGTGAGTTGTGAACGAATCTCTGAAAATACTCATCATTGCCGTGCTTGGTTTGCTGGCTGTTTGTCTGTGCTGGTTCCTTTTCATGTATCGCCCGGAAATTGTTAAGTTAAGGAATCTGAAGTCAGAAACAGGGCAGTTGCTGGCAAGAATTCAGAGTCTCAGAGTGACCGATGCCCAGGTAGATGATTTGGAAAAAGGCGTTGAGCAACTGCAGAAAGAAATTGCCAAAAAACAGGCAGGGCTTCTGCTTAAAGAAGATTTGCATTCTGCTGTGCAGCAAATTCAAAAACATGGGAAGCGTTACGGGGTGAAATTGCAGAAGATCATTCCCGATTATGACAAGTTGATTGCGACAACAGAAGAAAGCCAGGTTGCCGAAGCGGCTATGGCATTAACCTTACACTTAAAACTTCGCAGCAAGTATAAAAATTTTGGCAGATTTCTCGAAAAATTGGATGATTTGCCGTTTCTCATTTCTGTAGGAGAGTTGACTTTGGGATATGATGAACAGAGTTTTCCTGAGCTGGTGGCTTTGCTGGATGTTCAGGTTTTCTTGCGCAGTGAAGATGCAGCACTGAAGGCTGTTCTTTAAGAGGCGAAACCATGGCGCAATTACAAAAACGGGAAAAAATTATGGTGAGCCTGGCGATTGGCTCTTTGTTGTTTTTTGTTGTTCATCAGTTTGTTTGCGCCGGCCCTAAAAATGAATCGCCCCAAGTGACCCAAAAAACCGTGCAGCAAGGCTCTCCAAAGGGAAAAGCAGGCGCAAAAAAGCCGGTAAAGGCGACTGCGGCAAAGAAAGCGCTTGCCCAAAAGCGTGTTGCGCCGCTCAGAACATTTAAACGCAAGCCGGTCAACGTAAAAAGCTGGGAGCGAGATCCTTTTGCTGAGGCTTACCGGATTACTCTGGCCGACACCAGCCGGCGTGATTCAAGCGATTTTGTGCTGCGCGGCATTATTCGGCGCGGCAGTCAGGCCTTTGCCCTGATTGGAAACGAGATTCTGCGCGAAGGGCAGGTACTAGGTGACTTGAAGGTTCTCGATATTGACGATGATCGTGTGCTTTGCAAAAAAGGCAACAAAGTGGTTACTCTGTTGCTGCGAAATGATTGAGAGACTAAAAATGAAATTGTCTGCTGCTGCGTTGAAATCGTACCGTCAATGGCGACAAATCTTTCAGCGTTGGCTGGAAATGAAATGTCGGTTCGGGGCGCTTCTGCTCAATCCATTACCTGATTTATCGTTTGCAGTCGTGATACCCTGCTTACTATTCCTCGTGCCCACCCCGGTTTTGGCACAAAACAACAAATTGACAGAAATCGAATTGCACAACATGGGCGGAAGTTATCGCATCCAGATTGCCTGCGAATCTTCTGTTTCTTATGTGGACAGGTTTAACCAATTTCAGAACAAATTAACGTTGTTTCTGGCCAACACCCGTCTGGCTTTGCCGCAGCGTGAATTGCGTTTCACTAGTGGTTTTGTCGGTAAAATAAGGGCTGCTGAGTGGCGTCAGTCTCCACCCATATCCAAGATTGAAATCTTTTTCACAGAAGTGCTGACTTACAGAATTCACACGAGTATTGAAGGTGTCATTCTGGTGGATCTTGAGCGCAGGCATTCTCAGAAAAAGTATGAGAAAACGGCCCGGCGCTCTGGAGGAAAGGCCATTACGCCGACTGTAAAGGAAACCGGCGTTGTCGCGGAATTACCCGCTCAGTCCGGGGCTTTGGAAGTTGCCGCACACTGGCAATCTAAGTCTTTGAATGAAAATACCCGGCAAGCGTTGCCGCTGCCGCTCCGCAGCCTGGCGAAAATATCACTTGATGTTCGGGCCGCTGAAATCTCCAACGTTTTACGCCTGCTTGCAAAACAAAGTAAACTCAATATTGTCGCCGGCAGTGGCGTTACCGGCAAGGTGACAGTAACGTTGAATAAGGTTTCGCTTAAAGATGCTTTGGATTTAATCGTGAAAGCAAGTGGGCTTGATTACACCATTGAAGGCGATGTGGTTTTAGTGAAACCGCGGGAACAGTTTAATGCCCTGGAACTGGAGACCAAAGTTTATCGGTTAAAATATCTCGATGCGAATAACTTGAAGGGCACTGTGGCGCAAGTGTTGTCACCGCAGGCAAAAGTTCAGGTGTTTTATCACAATTTCCGGGAAGTCGATCTCGATAAAAGCGCCAAGGAAACGGGGGAGAAGAATCGAAGCAGCACGCTCATCGTCACAGACTCAGCCGTCAACATCAAGCAACTCGATGCGATGATTGCCGCTCTGGATGTGCCTGCGCCGCAAATTATGATTGAGGCCAAGCTCGTTGAGATTTCGCCACAACACGAGAAGAAACTTGGTATCAACTGGGACAAGAGCATCAATGCTGAAATATTTCGTGAAATTATAACACCGTCCGGTCAACCTTTTCAATATTCGGCAGAAATACCTGTGGATGGCGGCAGTGTTAATTATGGCACTCTAAGTGTGGAGCGCTACAATGCTGTGCTGAATTTTTTAAGCGCCAATACAAATTCCAAGCTTGTATCCAACCCGCGTATCATGGCCACCGATAACCAGGAGGCCATGATCAGTGTTGGCACAACTTTTCCGATACCGCAGATCACGCGCGGCGTTGGCGGGCAAGGAGATATTGTAACATTCGAATATAGGGATGTAAATATTGAGCTGCGTGTGACGCCACACGTTGGCGAAGATGAGAGCATTTCGCTTTATGTAAACCCACAAGTCGAGGAAGTCATCGGTCAGGTGAGCGCCGGCGACAACAGCGCACCCATCACATCAAAACGTACGGTTGAGACGGTTGTGAATCTTAAGAATAACGAAACCATGGTTATCGGCGGTTTGATCCGCGAGAATACAATCGACACCGTGCAGAAAGTCTGGTTGCTCGGTGACATTCCTCTCATTGGAAATCTCTTTCGGCAGAAAAGTGTTACGAAGAAACAAACTGACTTGCTTATTTTTATCACTCCTAGGTTGGTGAATGTCAATTAATGTAAATTTGCAAAAAAAGATAACAGGAATGAATTTGTGGCTATCATACTGTCCCACAATGGGGCTATACCTCAGGCAGAATAAAAAAATGATAAATTCGAAAAGTAATTGTATGAATTTGGGCAATCGCCGCAAAAAGCAGTTTATCAAAGTTCGAGGAAAAGCCAATGCAAAAAGCTGATCTTGACAAACTCCTCAATTTCGCTTTTCAGAAAGAAGCTTCAGATATTCACCTCAGTGCAAACAGTTCTCCTGTGTTACGGATTCATGGTACTTTGCGGCGCATTGAGGGCACTATGCTGACCAGTGAGGATTTGCAAAATCTATTTGAAGAAATTCTATCCGAGAAGCAGAAGAAAACTTTACATGAAGTTCTGGAGCTGGATTTTGCCTATGAAGTCCCCGGTTTAGCCAGATTCAGGACCAACCTTTTTTTTCAATTGCGCGGAGAAGCCGCTGCATTCCGAACCATCCCGGAGCGCATTCGTGCGCTGGCCGAATTGAATGTGCCACAGGGTATCTACGGTCTGTGCCGACAGAACAAAGGCATTGTTCTGGTTACCGGTCCAACCGGTTCCGGCAAGTCAACCACGCTCGCGGGTATGCTCGACCTGATAAATGAGGAACGCCACGAACACATTCTTACTATTGAAGATCCCATAGAGTACGTGCACAAGAGCAAAAACTGTCTCATTAACCAGCGTGAAATTGGAGAACATAGTCATTCATTTAGAAATGCTTTGCGGAGTGCCCTGCGCGAAGACCCGGATGTGATTCTGGTTGGTGAAATGCGAGATCTGGAAACCATATCACTGGCCCTGACTGCCGCAGAGACCGGGCACCTCGTTTTTGGTACATTGCATACAATGAGCGCTGCTGAAACCGTCAATCGCATCGTAGATGTTTTTCCTTCTGAGCAGCAGAGGCAGATTCGTGCGATGTTCGCCAATTCTGTTCAAGGCGTTGTTGCTCAAAGGCTGCTCCCGACTCGCGATGGTGCCAGCCGTGTGGCCGTACACGAAATTCTAATTGCAACTTCAGCCGTGCGAAATCAAATCAGAGAAGAAAAGACTCACCAACTGCATTCCGCTATCCAAACGGGTGGCACCTATGGTATGCAAACGATGGATCAGGCATTAAAACGATATTTGGAAAAAGGAGTCATTTCCAAAGAGGTGGCACAGGTTAATGCAACAGATGTCCGCATGATTCAATAATGAAGAGACTTCTGCATGATGGAATTTCGCCATTGCATTCGATTAAGAATGCCTGAGTGCTGTTTTTGCAAAAAATCAAAGCAAGTTATGGAAGAACTTTGAAGGCAATCTTTTTATTGCATTGCAACTTGACTTTCACTAAAATGCAAGTTATTGTCAGCGATAAGTAGTTGGTTTTTAGCCGCACTCAAGGAGGAAGCATGAGATGTAAACGGATTCACTTTTTGGCCACCCTTACAATTTTTCTTAGTCTGGTTTTATTTGTTAATGCAGCCGATGCGCAGTGGTCATGGAACAATCGTGTGCGCGTTAGTGACGATGGTGTTTTTATGGGCGGGGCCGGTATGGCTTTTATTGACGGTGAGACATTCGTTGCCCTGAACATCCGCACGGAACTGGCTCTTGGTAACTGGGGTGTTGGTATTGATCTTCCTCTGCGTTTTAATACCAATTCCGGTGAGTTGCGAACGCAGGACTGGAATAGTACTTATGACTACTTTCGCGTGTTGCGGTACATTCGTTATGGGAAAAAAAGGCGCTCACCGGTTTATGCGAGACTTGGCACGCTGGATGCTTCCCGGTTGGGACATGGCTTCATCCTGAACTACTACACAAATGAAGCGAGTTACGATGACCGCAAGATCGGCATGGAATTTGACCTTAAATTCACCGCCGGTGGTATGGAGAGCATTACGAGCAATTTTGAAGATGTTGAGATTGTCGGCAGTCGATTCTACGTTTTGCCTTTACGAAACATGGCAAATTTGTGGCTGTTGAAAAAGTTGACTTTTGGGACAACGCTAATAACCGACAGGGCAGATGGCGTCAGTGCAACCAGTAACAATTTGACCATCGCGGGCCTGGATGTAGAGCTTCCGCTTCTCCAGTTTGGGCCATTTTATAGCCTGCTTTATGCCGACCATGCGAAGATTTTTGATTATGGCTCAGGGCAGGCAGTTGGGCTTGAATTCATCTTGTGGAAGCTTGGCGGTCTCATGACCATTCAGACAAAGCTGGAGAGACGGTTTCTTGGCAAGGAGTTCCTGCCTTCATATTTTGATCCATTTTATGAAGTTCAGCGTTTTCAACAAGGCACGCCTGTGCCGTCACGAAAAACGGATCTGCTGGCGCTACGCACTTCTGCCGAAAAAGGTGTTTACGGTGAACTTTTCGGCCATGTATTAAATACAGTAAAGTTGCTCGGCACATTTGAACATATCGATGGTCAACCAAACAGTGGCCGCATCCACTTGGCCGCAATGTTGTCAAAACCAATTGCCAGGTTTTCAGCTCGTGCGGTTTATGACAAAACACAAGTCAAAGACGCGGGCGATGTTTTTTCTCTGGACGAACGCTCCATTCTTCGAGCCGGCCTGGGATATCAGCTCAACTCGTATTTTTTTCTTTTCACCGATTACATCTGGACATTTGAAGTGGATGATGTGACCGGGGATTTGAAAACACAACGTCGGATAGAGCCGCAATTGTCGTTCGTTATGCCTCTCAATTTTGGCGGTAATTAGGTGATTTGGAGTTCGTAGTGCAATTCCCCGGCTGGCTGGCGGTTGTCAGGAGCGTAAAAAATGCGCTGCTTGATTTCGTGTTTCCCCCTGTTTGCATTATCTGTTCTGGTAATTGTGAGCTGGAGACGCCGCTTGTTTGCAAGGCATGTTGGGCCGCCTTTCCAAAGCCTGCAGCCGGCTCTATTGAAGTAAAACAGCCGCCTGGAATTGCTAGAGTATTTTCAGTTTGGGAGTACGACGAGAAGGTAGAAAAAATAGTTCATGAAGTGAAATTTTTTCGAAAATTCGCACTTAGCCGTCGTATTGGAAGTGAGTTGAGCCAGGTGTTTTTGTCAGAGCCCTGCCTGAAAAAGTCGGACATGATAATTCCAGTTCCATTGCATAAATCACGTCAGCGTGAGCGTGGTTTTAATCAGAGTGAACTTTTGTGTGAGGTCATTGGTCGCCAGGCAGATGCAAAAATCGAAGTCAGTGCTCTGCGACGAGTACGCCAAACCAAAGCACAGTCAAAGTTGAATGCTGCTGAGCGCGCGCAAAATATCAGTGGTGCATTTAAGGTTGTCAAACCGGAACTCATTAGAGGAAAGAGGGTCGTTTTGATTGATGATGTGCTCACAACAGGCTCTACTTTGAGCAGTTGTGCGGGCGCTTTGCTGGAGGCCGGTGCCGAAAAAGTTTATGCCTTAACTGCGGCAATGACTCTCCTGGGTAGAGCAAAAGGCAAGGTTTAATTTCTCCTTGACATTTACCTCAAATATTTTCTATTTTACCGTTCGTTATTTATGGGGATAGCTACGACTGACGCAGGCTATCGGTCTCATTTTGAGTTGTGATAGATATCATCTTTCGGAAGAAGATTAAAATCAAAGGAGTTTTAACGCATGTCGGTTAGAGTTGGCATCAATGGATTTGGCCGCATCGGTCGGAATATTTTTCGTGCAGCAAAAAAATATGGTCACAGTGATATTGAGTTTGTCGCAGTCAACGATTTGACTGATACAAAAACGCTTGCACATTTACTCAAATACGATTCTACTTTTGGCATTTTTGATGGGGATCTGCGAGTTGACAATGATCAGATAGTTGTTGATGGAACTCCTATTAAAGTGTCCGCAATCAGAAATCCTGCGGAGTTAAACTGGAAAGATCTGGGTGTTGATATTGCCGTTGAATCAACAGGTTTTTTTACCGCACGTGAAAACGCGAGCAAGCACCTGGGCGCAGGCGCTAAAAAAGTGATTATCAGTGCACCGGCCAAAAACCCGGATATGACGGTTGTGTTTGGGGTAAATCATAAAAAATATGACTCAGATACACACCATATAATATCAAATGCATCTTGTACCACGAACTGTTTGGCACCAGTGGCAAAAGTTGTAATGGATAATTTTGGTATCGTTAAAGGTTTGATGACCACTATCCATTCTTTCACCAATGATCAACGAATTCTGGACTTGCCACACTCGGATCTACGCAGAGCACGCGCAGCTTCCGTGTCGATGATTCCGACCACGACCGGTGCAGCAAAAGCCGTCTCAGAAGTTATTCCGGAGTTGAAGGGGAAAATGGATGGTATGGCTATCCGCGTTCCCACGCCCAATGTCTCTCTGGTTGACGTTGTTTTTCAACTGGAAAAAACAACCACAACCGAAGAGTTGAACGCCGCGCTTAGTCGGGCCGCTGAAGGCGAATTGAAAGGCGTTTTAGGTTATAGTGACGAACCTCTGGTTTCAAAGGACTACAACGGTAACCCGCTTTCTTCTATTGTTGATGCATTATCCACCTCTGTTATGGATGGTAATTTTGCCAAAGTTCTGTCATGGTATGACAATGAATGGGGTTTTTCAAATCGCGTTGTCGACCTGATTAAACATGTTTCCACCACTTTGTAGGCAGGTTTTGTAAAAAAGGATTGTTGAGTGAACAAACGCAGGCTGATTATTGGTGGGAACTGGAAGATGTTTAAAACACCTTCTGAGGCGGTGAGTGCTGCAAAAGCATTGAAGGTCAAGTTGGTGAATATCGAACATGTGGATGTTGTTGTTTGTCCGCCGGCAATAGATATTGTTTCAGTTCGGGAGATTCTAAAAGAAAGCAGCATTAAGATTGCCGGTCAAAATATGCATTGGGAGAATGAAGGCGCATACACCGGAGAGGTATCTGCCGGCATGTTGATAGATTCCGGCTGTGAATATATTATTATCGGTCATTCTGAAAGACGTCATGT
Organism: Candidatus Zhuqueibacterota bacterium; assembly: GCA_029262005.1. Classification (GTDB taxonomy): domain Bacteria; phylum Zhuqueibacterota; class Zhuqueibacteria; order Oceanimicrobiales; family Oceanimicrobiaceae; genus JAJDAG01. The sequence continues at coordinate 21,999 of JAJDAG010000094.1, forward strand.
TTTTGGGGAAACCGATGGTGAAGTCAATAAAAAGGTGCTAAAAGCATTTGCGACCGGCTTGAAGCCTATTTTGTGCGTAGGTGAAACGCTTGATGAACGAAACAGTGGTCACACGGAAGATGTTGTCGGCAGGCAAGTGCGTGCCGGGCTTGCAGGGGTTGTACTTTCGTCCCCGCAACAGCTTGTCATTGCGTATGAGCCGGTTTGGGCTATCGGTACAGGGGTCAATGCTACTCCGGAGCAAGCTGAGGAGGCTCATTGTTTCATTCGAAAAATTGTGGCTGACGTTTTTGACAGCAGTCTGGCGGATGAAATCTGCATTCAGTATGGTGGAAGTGTTAAACCTGCCAACGCCGAAGAGTTGCTAAAAAATAAGAACGTAGATGGCGCTCTGATCGGTGGTGCAAGCCTGGACCCGGAAGATTTTTGTTCTATAATTAAAATTGCTGAAAAATTTTAAACTCAGAGAATTGCTATGTATAATTTTTTTATTTTTCTTTATGTGTTTGTTTGTATTGGGCTTGTTGTAGTGATTCTTTTGCAATCAAGCAAGGGAGGAGGTCTCGCCGGCGCATTTGGCGGTGGCGGCGACATGGGGGCTGTTTTTGGCGGACGTGGTGCGGCAACTTTTCTAAGCCGGCTCACGACTGGGTTCGCGGTCGCTTTTCTGGTTTTCGCGCTTGGTTTGTCTTTTTTTAACAGAGGAACTGGAGAGAGCAGTAGTTTGGTGCAGGAGGAGCAGGAAAGACGTACTGCCACACCTGCTTCCGGGTTGCCGGTAGCTCCGGGCAGTGATGCCGGGTCTCTCTTGCCGGTAACACCAGTGGTTCCGACGTCTACTGATTCTACTAAATAGGTGCTACAAAATAAAGGTTGTAAAGCCGAAGTGGTGGAACTGGTAGACACGCACGGTTGAGGGCCGTGTGGGGCGACCCATGGGGGTTCGAATCCCCCCTTCGGCACACATATTCCATTCAATAACGTACCCATAAATTCTATTTTTAAAATATCGTTCAATAGCAGGAATAAAATAGTCGGATGTACCTATTTTTAGATAAAGTCCATATATTTGTGTAAAAAGGAATTTGTTTATTAAGACAAAAGAGCCAAATTCCCATCCTAAATAAATTTCACCACAAAACTATAAAGGATGAGAAATGGCTCAAAAGAAAGTAAGTTCGATAGATGCACAA
>JAJDAG010000095.1 GCA_029262005.1 Candidatus Zhuqueibacterota bacterium
AGTCCCTGTTTTATTGGTGCGTTGGGGATACCCTTTTGGGATTTATAATTGTGCAAATACCCGACGAGCATAATGCTCATTTGATATGCTTGCCATGCACGGCCCGAAGGCACGTGGCACCCAATTTATGTCAAGGGCACCTGGCGTAAAAAAACAGGAAATCAGAAAAATTAATGCACATTTTTTTTGAGGGCAAGATTGCCCGAGTCAACCATTACTTGCGATGGTTTGAATGATTCCTTCAAATAAAAAAAAGAGCAACGGTGGGTTGCTCTTTTTTAGGAATTACAAATTGCTTTATTTTTTTTATTTCTTTTCCGTCATCTCAGGCGGTGGTTGTACTAAGGTGCGTTGCTGTGTTTTAATTTTCCAGTCTTCGCCTTCCTTTTCAAAAATGGCAGTGAAAACGGCCTTTTCTGAAACCGGGTTACCGTCAAACTTGTAACTAGTCTCTTCATCAAAGGTCGCCCAGGCCATGGTCGCATCCCCGGAAACATGAACTTTGATATTGCTAAGTGCGATACTATGCTCCGTGATATGAGCGGTAAAAAACTGCTTCATATCATCCATGGTCATGCGGGCGCCATTGTGCAGGACCATCATCCAGTCGTTGGTGCACAGAGAAGAGATAGTTTCCCAATCTTGTTTTTCATAGGCCTCGAAGTTTTGTTGCAAACGCTTTTCAATCGCTCCCTCGTCGTGACCATCCACGGCAAAAATGGACGTTGCCATTAACAAGACAAAAAATAATATATGTAGTTTTTTCATTGTAGCCCTCCTTATAATTAGTAATGAATGAATGGGTTAGCATTTAATATAAATCTATTCGAAATGCAATATATTTCTGATTCGATACTTCGGGGAACTGCAAAACGTTTAAACGCCCGAGGCATTTTTGAAGTTCGGTAGGTTGGGTTCATCCTCTCGAACCCAACATTCATTCCCCATAAGGATTTTTGTAAGTGAGGTCGTTCGCACAAACATAACGCCAGTGCGATTGTTGTGCGAATATATGTCTGCTCCGCTCTATACGCTTCGGTTTCTTTGCGTGATTTATTGCCAAATCCAGCCTGGTTCGATTGACAATCTGCTTTTCCCACCGTTCATGGCAGCAGCGTGAGCACTCAAAATCAGAAGGTTGAGGAAGTAGGACCTGCTCTTAAATCGGGCTTCTGCCCCAATCAAATTTGTTTGATAACATTATTTTCTCTGAATTATCAGTTGGGGCAGAAGCCCTTTCTAATTGCACCCTGGGTAGAAACCCAGGGCGAGCGGATGAGTTTACCCTGAGCCTGCCGAAGGGCCCAGTGCGGACCCGCACGCTGGGTGTTGTGTGGAGCGGGGGAGAGAAACCCGCGCTTACCCGATTATAGCGATAAGTTGGGCCAACGATTTCGCGAAATAAATTACTTGCTTTTGTAGGTTAAAATCGATACAACTGCTGACGCAACAATTTGACTCTTTGTAACATTGTGGATCTAATCATAAATAGTGATTGGGAGGGAAAGCAAAATGCTTACTGAAACATATGTTGTGCCATCTGCGCATGCGATAAGAATTGGGAATAATCAAATCGTGGTGCCGTATGATCCGACGGTTGTTGGCGAAAATCCGGTCGTTATATTGACGCCGCGATTGGACCAACAAAATGCACCAGTGACCAATATTCCAACTGTGTCCGGTCTTGGTAAACACGACGGCGTGCCCGTCATCTATATCACGGATCTTAATGTCGCAGACAATTACGTTTTAAACATTTTACTAATTAATCCCGATATCGATATGATTCATGGCCTTCCCGGGCAAGCAGGAACTCAGCCAAAGACGCAAAAAGGCCAGATGGACATAATCACCACTTTAACCACGCCCGTCAATTTGCTGACGCCTTTCTGGAATGGCTCACCCCTCCCGGTCGGTAGCGTAGAGACAGTGACAGGATATTCCAAAGGAGACGGCCCCAATGTCACGGTCAGCACGGTTAGCCGTAATGCCAGCCCGGGAAACTATTCAGTCCATCACGTCAGTGTGGAAGAAAACGGCGCCATCCCCCACCAAATACAATCCGGTCAAATATATAAACGAAGCGGTCAGACCGTCCATGTCGATTTCTACAGGCCTTGGGACTCGCCGCCGGTTGTGTTTGCAACCCCAAATTGGGGGGGCAGTGGTTTGCCGGTTGGCTCGATCGAAACTGTTTCGGTCGTTACCGAAAACTATTTTAAACTTGCCAGCAACAATCGCGCGGACAACTATTCGGTCAACTGGGTGGCGGTCTCATCAAATCCGAAATTTCATACCGACCATGTCGAACTGGGGATCAAGCATTTTCTGAAACATTTCTCGAAGGAGACTGCTTTTGTAAATGACAATAAGTCGGAAATAATGAACATCATTGTGAACGGCGCTGCGCCGTCCGCAGCGCTTCAGCAAATGCCTTTTGAAAACCGGCCCGAACTCCCGGAAGATACCCGTGACGACAATTCAGCTACTATTGCAGGAGACTTTGCCTTATTGGCGGTGGATGGGGTTGCGCTCATTTTTACCTGTGTTGGTGCAGTAGCGGCAGCCAATCAGAGCATGAAAAAAAGTATCGTTAGCGCGGTCGCAAAGCAGCTTGCGGCTGCACCCGATGAGCTCGACGCTTTAGTCCAGGATTTAGAAGGACTTATTAAAAAGGCAAAAGACGCCGAAGACGCAGTCGAAAAGGCAAACTATGTGAGTCGAATAATCTTGAAGGTGTCTGTGGCCCTGTCCTCCATCGGTGCTTTTACTCACATAGTCGCTGGATTGGCGGAAGGTATGTCCAAGCTGGATTGGATAATTCTGTCAATAAAATTGGCTTCGCAAATCGCCGTAATGGCACTTGGAGCAGCGGTGACGGCAGGCGCAGGACTTCTGGTCGAGGTGGGCGCCTGGATTGCCCGTTTAACCGCACTGGTTTTGACGACCTACAGTGTTAGCGTAGATATTCGCAAGTTGATTCATGATTGGGGGAACAGCGGTTCGACCGCACCGGCCTAACCGGAGGTTGATGGAAACGGGAAGATAGCTGAGGCCCGCCAACCTAACCGCCAATAACCTCATTTCGCTCGCCTTGGGTTTCTACTCAGGGCGTTCAATAATAATCGGGCTTCGGCCCCAATCAAATTTGTTTGATAACATTATTTTCTCTGAATTATCAGTTGGGGCAGAAGCCCTTGCTAATTAAGCCCCGGGAAGAGTCTCAGGGCGAGCGGAGAATTCCCGCAATCGCGATCTTCCCCTTGATTCATGTCGTGCTTTTAATCTTCTTCGGAATTAAGACAAGTAATGCTAAGCCGAGCAAGAGGAAGGGGGCGCCGAAAAAGACAGGAACCCAAACCGACGTTCTCAAGCCAGGCTCAAGTAATGATACTTGGTAATCGTTCGACTTATAATATACTGTTACGCTTATGCCCTCAGGGTACTTACTGCGAATTGTCTCTGCATCGGACCGATCAGCAGTGCCAAAGTCTCCAAACGTGATTCGTGATCCCTTAAACTTCTTTCTGTCAACAAGGTAATCGTATTCAATATCAGCATGGTACGAGGCTGAACTGCTGACTGCCTGGTCACCGCTACTACCAGTTTGAATTCTAACGTCAGATTTCGAAATTTTCCCCTTGACTGAAGGCCATGACCTGCTTGCTCTGGCGTTAAGAACATTACTTATCCCAATGTAGAGTGCCAGAGCACCAATTAGCACCAAGGTCCCTGGCATGACTCTTCCGAAGAAGAATTTCACTGTCGCAGGTAAAGGTTTTTTATTTGAAGTATTCATGGACTATCTCCTAGTCGACTATTCACGCTCGTGGGGGATTTGTCACCCCCGTGCGCTGCTATTCAGGTAATCCCCCACGGACAAATGAACAGGGAATTGCATTCCATTCAACAACTGCTTGTGTGGTGAAATAAATACCGTTTTCATCAACTACTTTGTAACGTCCCATATCTTCGTAGTCTGCTATTCGTTCTTAGCCCGGTTTTTATTTGGGGGGACAGAGTCCCTGTTTTATTGGTGCGTCGGGGATTGCCTTTTTAGATTTCAATGTCGTGGGACATCCCCGACGAGCGTATCTAAGTTGACCTTTTCCCATTTTTCGCCACTCTTGTCTCCACCGATTATAGCACCGACGATGGTCCCAGGGATGGCTAATATGCCTGCACCTATTAGCGCAGCGTCTCTGTCTGCAAGGTCATTTTCAGAATTGCCTTTAATTAAAAATGCGCCAATCCCTGCTCCAACGGCAAAGCCAATAGCAGCACCTGCAAGCACTCGAGACTTTTTACCTCGACTCACGTCAAGTCTTGTGATTGACGATAAACAGATTACCGATGCATGGGGCTGGTCTCCGGTTTTGATAAAGTCCATATATTTGTGTAAAAAGGAATTTGTTTATTAAGACAAAAGAGCCAAATTCCCATCCTAAATAAATTTCACCACAAAACTATAAAGGATGAGAAATGGCTCAAAA
>JAJDAG010000096.1 GCA_029262005.1 Candidatus Zhuqueibacterota bacterium
GTACCAAACGTATCCCAATAATCCGACGATTTACTACCGGCGTGGCAGGTTGTATCAAATATTGGGCAGATGGGCAGAGGCTGCACAAACCTTCAAGCAGCTACATGAATTATTGCTTAAGGCGCCTTATAAAAGTATCAGCTATCAAATTGAAAGCCTCTACCATGTCGCCCGCAGCGAATATGAGCTTGGCAATTACTTTAGCAGCAACGACCATTGCCAGGCTGCTATTGCGCTGGAGACGCATCTTGATTTTTCTAAAGAAATAGACGGCCAGATGGAGAAATTCTCTGAAATCCGGAAACAACTGCACACACTGCACGACAAAGTGAAAGCGCTGGCTCTGACCGATATAAGCAAACAGTAAGCTGACGTTGCCATTGCTTCGGCAGGGAACAAATGGGGTTTCTGCCGGAGCAATAGTGTTCATTCTGTTTACACGACCGTAAACCTCCTTACTTCCAAACCGCTTTCCCGCTGCTCGTCCTGTCGATTGGGAACATTAATTTTAGCAAAAATCCTGCGTGAGATTACCCCGTGCTGAGCCGCTTTTTATCAAAAAATATTGGTACGGGTTTTGCTTATCTGCAGACAGAAACACAACTCGATTGGCACCGTACTCAACAATAAAAAACAGCTGCCGCAGAAACCGGAAACCAGGTAGTGTCAAGCGCAGTACAATAACAGAAGCAGGCAAACACCGAAAGAGCAGAGCCATGAAAACAAGACTACTTTTCCCGATTATTTTACTCTTCTTCCTGTGTGCTCAATCTGAAAGCAATCAATTATTTGCTCAAGAAAAAAAGGGCGATCTGGAAGATTTCGCCGATGACTTTGAGGATGACGATTCCGACGACAGCGATGACGAAGGCAGTGAGTTTTTTTTCTGGCTGTTCTTTGAACACATCGGCGACGTGGCACAACTCTGGGGCGGCGCCGCCGGTACTGAATTCGGGCCATACCCATCCTTCCCTTATGCGGCGACCGATGGTTTCATGACCTACACCAATGATCACCGCAGCTATTTCTTTAACACGGAAATCGGTTACAGTCAAGTAAACGAGGATTTACGGAGTTACCTCCTGCGCTGGGAAACCCAATTTGTCGGGCGCAGCAAACTCTCATTTGACATGACGGTTTACCAGGAAGATGTATTAAATGAATTTACCCATCTTGCTAAACAGGATTATCTGGCTCTTTACGGATTTCGCTACGGGTATGCCGTGTACCGCTCACCCCAGTTGCTTTTGAACATCGAAGGTGGATACCGCAGCCTGTATCACAATCGTCACCACAACGGCCCGGAAATCGCTCTTGACATGCAACTTTTTCCACGCAACCCACTCATTTTTGAAACCAGGCTTGCTGCCGCCTACCTTGGCAACTCGCCGCTTTACACCGTAGAATCGAGCGCCGGTTTTATGTTTGGTCGTCTGGAACTGCTTGCAGGCATACGCCTGCTGAAAAACGGCGACCAGGATTTATTAGATGGATTTAGGTTCGGGTTTCGAGTTTGGTATTAAGCGCCAGACTGTGTAAATAACCAGCTTTGCATGACGCTGTTTCTTTTGTTAGAGGCAGCTTTTTTTCCTTATTCTCTCGGCGTTCCCATCGCTCCGCCTGAAAATGCCGCTCCGGACGCTCCTGCGTCCTTGTGCAATGTGTGGACAAATCAGTACTGCGTGGAGATAAAACGACGCGGAGCGTCTCATGCTGCATTCCGACGGAGACCTCGGAATGAGATTAAACTTTTCACAACACTCATGTCGCCAACTCTGCACCAAATGATAACTTGTGAGTTTCGATCGCTTTCAATACTCCGGGAAGTGCCTTCTGGAACCAAACCGTAAATCTATCCGGGTGCAATTTTATTTGTAGTTGTAGGTTGACCCTGGTCAAATATTCAAAATCCATCACTTCTGCGGGGTTACAAGCCACTTCTCCGTCACAGATTCCGACAAATACGTGATCATATTCAAACTCAGTTAGTCCATTTAAAAATTTCGCCTTGTACATAAAGTGGAAGGCCTTTTCCATCATGCATTCAATTCCCATCTCTTCCATTAGCCTTCTATGAATCGCGTCTTGCAATGACTCACCCGGTCTCGGGTGCCCGCAACATGTGTTTGACCAAAGTCCGGGGGAATGATATTTAGAGAGCGCTCTCTGTTGCAGCAATATTTTACCATCGCCAGTGAAAATGAAAATTGAGAAGGCCCGGTGTAATTTCCCCAATTCATGTGCCTTGAGTTTTTGCTCCACACCAATTTGCTGATCATCTTTATTTACCAGGACAACTAATTCTTCCATTATTTTTCTCGGTCCTAAATGAGCCTCCACTAAAAAATATTAAAAAGTAGTACTTATAAATACAACAGCTTGAAATTTATTCGGTAAATACAATCTATATTCACTCTCCTCTTTTCTGTAATAAAAAACAAAACTGCCACCAAATACCTTAGTTTCAAGTTCCAAATACAACAATGAATCAAAAATCAGCTATAGCAAGTATAGCGTTGAGTTGAGTTGAGTTTATCCAGTTGCAGTGTTTCACCTGTCACTTTCTACTTGCCCAATCAAACATTTCCTCGTTTCAGTTCCGGGATCATCGCAGCAATGTTCAAAGTTGGGAGAAACTAATCACATAAAACGGGGTGCTCACGTTCATTAATAGAAGTTGTCGCAATTTCTTGCAATTTATGAACACGTGCTAACGAAATAGTACAAAACGCGGCAATAGAACGCAAGTAATAATTGCAATTCCGTCAAAAAGTTAAAGTTTGGGTTCTTGGAATGAGCGTTAAACATCAGGCAGCTTACAATCAAAACAGTTGTAGTTTTCCATCAAGACTGTTATTTTCAATGATATTTTTTTTGTTCCAGGGCTCTTTTCAAATGAGTAGAAAGCTCTGACACGACGCGGAGCCCCTCATGCGGCATTCCGACGGAGACCGTCGGAACGAGATCATAAGTGCTCACGAAACATTTAGCCCAAATGTGCCAGGCTGTTAAATCCGACTTCGCAAAAGACTTCAGTGACATTGCCAAAATCTTGTTCCAAAAACTGTGCAGCACGTTTTGAGCGCGAAGTAATGTTGGTTCATAGAATATCTCTAAATTTGTAAAAATAAAGATTGCGCATCAACGATTATTTCGTATATTACTATAGTCACAAATTCATAGTCATAGCTCTTGAGGTGTGTAAACATGATAAAGCTTGCAGCTGGAAAATTCAAAGCACAATGCTTAGCATTAATTGACACTGTTGCCCAAACTCATGAACCAATTATTATTACCAAGTACGGAAAACCTTTGGTCAAAGTGGTGCCGCTTGATAGTGAAAAAGTAGCATACAAACCGCTCAAAGGCGCAGCCACATTTGTAGGAGATATTATTTCCCCCATCGATGAAAAATGGTCAGCCGCAGAATGACCATTCTCGATACACATGTTTGGTTCTTTTGGGTGAATGACAGTCTTGAAGACCTTTCACCAAAAGCATTGGAAGGCATTGAATCCGCTGAAACTTTGGGTGTAAGCATTATTTCTTGTTGGGAAATTGCTATGTTGGTTGCCAAGGGAAGGTTAAAGCTAAATATCGATGTTCAGTCCTGGATTGATCAGGCTTTGCGATACCCGGGCGTCAAATTAGTGCAGCTTGACCCTGAAATAGTAGTCCTGAGCACGCGGTTACCCGGTCAATTTCACGGTGATCCTGCCGATAGGATGATTGCCGCAACTTGTTTGAAAAACAATAGCCCGCTTATTTCGAAAGACGGAAAAATTCACACCTGGGGATACCTTAAGACAATTTGGTAAACTTTGGTAGTAGCACCGGCAATTGCTACTGAGGTTTCGCTCAGGAAACGTATTCCCTGAGCGCAACACCAAATTGCTCGCCAAAAACTTTTGCAAAATGCGCCCGGCTGATGAATCCAACCTCATAAGCTACTTCAGAGACATTGCCATAATCATAATCAAAAAACTGAGCTGCACGTTTCTCACAAACAGGCGAGAGCGCAACCAAATTATTGACGAAAATATCATTAAATTATCCGGATGCTGAACAAATGGAAACAAGTTTCCGCGCTCCCATCACTCTGCGTGGGAATACCGTTCCGGACGCTCCTGCGTCCTTGTGAAATGTGTGGACGAATCAGGCAGAAAAACACTACGCGGAGCGTCTCAAGATGCATTCCGATGTAGACCGTCGGAACGATACATTATCACATTCTTTCAGAGCGCGTATTCTTGCTACGGGATTTACGAATATCCTTTTTTCTTTAAACTGTAAATTGTGTATCTTTGCTCATGGGTTAATTGCTTATGGGACATTGCGTGCTCCAGTTTGTGGTTTTGGGCAATTGCGAACTTAACATAATGCAATTAACCCATTTTTCAAACTGTCGCATTTGGAACTTGAAACTAAGATTTAGACAAGGTGCGTCTGGAATACCTATTTCGAATTGTTTCAATTCCATAATAGAAAACAGGTATGAAACCGACGGTCAAAATTGTTGAGCTAGTTAACCCGCCTACCGTAGCGAAACTCAAACCTTGTAAAAGTTCAGATGATTTTTGCTGAGTCGTTTCCATTATTATCAGGGGCACTAACCCACCAACTGTAGTGAGGGTTGTGATGCATATTGGTCGAATCCGATCCCTGGCTCCTTGTATTATGGCTTCTACAAGAATCATGCCCCGTTTTCGAAGCAAATTGATGTGATCTACTAAAATAATTGAATTATTGACAACAATCCCCATGACAAGTAATGTACCAATGTAGGCATTAACATCAAAATTTCTTCCGGCTACAAAATAAACAAAGGATACACCTATAAGTGCAAAAGGAATCGAAAATAGAATTATTAGTGGTTGTAAAAAGGACTCATATAGAGAGGCCAGGATCATAAATATTGCTAATACGGCCAACAAAATAATGCTGATTAGCTGTTCCTCTTCCTCTTTAGAGATAAATCGCGATTCTTCAGATTCAACAGTATAGCCGGTCGGAAGATTAGCATTTTCGATGATTGCCTTTTCGTAATCTGCCCGCAGCTCTTCCGAGCCCCGAAATTCCCAGGCCACAGTGAAACGATAGCGTTGATTCTTCCTGTCAATCCACTGCCTCATTGGACGCTTTGTAATTGTCGCGATATCCTGTAAATGAACCTGTTCCCCTTTTGATGTGTACAAAAGAAGGTTTTTCAGTTCCTGCAATTCCGGCTCATCCTTGTGCGCTTTAATCAAAAGGTCAAAGTTTCGATTCTGTAAACGATACTTCCCTATTGAATAATTGTGTTTAATGGCCAACTCAAGCTGGTTCAAAAGTTCCTGGATTGTAAAATGATAGTTGTGGAGTTGTTTGTCATCAAACCGAATAACAAATTGCGACGTCTTCTCGATATTGTAACTATTCTTTGATGTGAAAATCTGGCCCTCATTTACCCTGATATGCCTCTGCGCTTGCTGAAGCATTTTTTTTGAATAATGCATCAACCGTTCATAATCCCCGCCTGTCATCGAAACTTTTGTATTGTAAAAATTATTCAAAGCATACCCTCCGTTAGAATATGGCAAGCCGAACCCGCCAATACGAATACCAACACCGGCATAGTGTAATGCTTGCGCGATAAACCTTTCTTTCAATAGATAAGGTTCGATATCCCGGTTAGTCAGATTGGGAAAAGTAACCCGGATAATTCCATATGCTTCGTTTTCGTAAAGAACGGTTTCCACTGTTTGAGATATTTTTTTCCGGTGAATTTGCTCTTCAAATTTTGTCAGAATTTGCTCTATCGTAGAAAGCTCTATCCCTTTTGGCGCATCAACATATACGATCAATTCGTTTTGATTTTCCCAATGAATAAAAGCGCCACGCTTGACATGGGAAACAAATAGATAAACACTGAAACTGCCAAAAAGAAGAAGCGCCATAATCGCAAGGTAGCGCTGATGGAGCATCCACCGCACGCATTTCCCATACCATTCCAAGCTCGTTTCCCGATCATCGGATGAGTAGGAAAAAGACAAAACATTAGCCGCAGCCGCCGGAGTCAATGTCAGAGATAGAATAAACGATCCTGAAAGCGCGAATGCTATAGAGTAGGCAAGAGGAACAAAATAAGCGCTCAATCGGTCTGTGAAAAACAGAAACAACAAAAAAACAACCAAGGTTGTTAATACAGAGGCAAACAATGGGCGAATGACCTCTGCGGTTCCCCGAAACGATGCCATTTTGGAAAATCTGCGTTCTCTACTTTGCCGTTTGATGTTTTCGACAACGACAATAGAATTATCGACTAACATCCCCAATGCCAATGCCAGACCCGAAAGCATGACTATATTCACGGAGAGGCCGCTAAAATGTAAACCAATACCACAAAATACAAATGCAAAAAAAATCGAGAGAAATATAAGCAATGTACTGCGAATTTCACGAAAGAAAAGCAATAAAATAATCAAGATCAATCCAAGAATAAGTCCAGCCCGAAGACCCAAACTTTTAAACTCCTGAATGAGCATATCTGCTTCATTGTGGGAAATATGGACACTTACGCCAGGAGGTAAACCATTTTTCTCCGATGCCAGCACATCTTGAATAGCATTAGATAGCTTCAGGGTGTGGTATCCCGGCGCCTTATAAATATGAATAGAAACCAAAGGCTCGAAATTGTACCGGGAGAGTGAATTGGGTTGAGGCAAATAGAACTCTATCGAAGCAACATCGTTGAGTTTCACTCCGGCTGCAATGGAGATTTGCCGGATGTCGTGGAGAACATCCGGCATGTCCTCAAACAACAAGTAAGCCCTTTCATTTTGTGTAGATACATAGCCCAGCCCTTGCCGCTGTGAGAATTTTTGTAAAATGCTCCAAACGTCTGCACTGTTTAATCGGTAATATCGAGCTTTGAGCGGATCCAGTTCCACAAGTATCTGCATCATCCCGCCCCCAATCACTTTCACCTGACTCACACCCGCCAAACTCTTGAAAATTGCTAAAAACTTCTCTTCTGCAATAAGGCGAAGCTGTTGCAGAGAATTCGGTCCGCTTAACTCAATCGAAAAAAAGGATCTTTTTTCTCTAGCCTCTTGCTCATCAGAAAGTTTCTCAATTTCGAAATGGACGTTTCCCGGAAGATCCTTGATAATCGCTGTCAATTTTTCGCCCAATTCCAAATACGCGATATCCAAATTCTTTGATTCCTGGAATTCCAAAATGATCCGACTGAAACCAAGACCGGAGGTTGATTCCACGTTTCGCACATCCCTGACTTGCAGGGCAATGCTTTCCAAGGGGGTTGTTATGCTTTGTTGCACAATTTTCGAGGATGTCTTTCCCCAATAGGCTTGAACACTTAATTTGGGAAAAACAGTTTGCGGACGTACTTCAACCGGGATTTTGTAAATTGAGATACCGCCTAAAATGCTCAACAATAACACTCCCATGAGTATGGAAATGGGGTGTTGAATGGAGTATTTTATAAGGCGAAACATTTTTAGTCAAACATCTCATAAAGTACGGGCGTTAAAATAAGCGTTAAAAGCGTGGTAAATATAAGTCCACCGATGAGAGTCAATGCCAGGGGACGGTTTAGGTCGCTATTGGCTCCAATACCAATCGCCATCGGGATAAGTGCAAAAACAGTTGTTAAAGAGGTCATCAATACCGGACGAAGCTTATCCTTGCTTGCTTTTAACACAGCTGCTCGTTTTTGGTAACCCCACTGCCGGCGCAGCAAATTCACATAATCTACTTTTACAATCGCATCATTAACACCAATACCAATAAGCATCACCAAGCCAATCAATGACAAGACATTCCAGCTTTGCTGAAACAGAAAAATCGCGAATGTCGCTCCGGCCAAACCCATAGGAACAGTTAATATTATATTGAATGGATGCAGCAAAGATTCGAATTGCGCTGCCAAAATCATATAAACAATCACTATGGCGAAAAGCAGTGCAAATCGAAGTTGAGCAAACGCTTCCGCCATTTGACGGCTCTCACCACTGATTTCTACATCATATCCCGCCCAATTTACTGTTTTTCTTGCTGCTTCCATCACCTCCGGCAACAGACCTGGCAGTTTGTAGCCTTCCACATCTGCGGATACAATCATCACACGTTTTTGATTTGCCCGAAAAATTTGTGCGGCCTTCTCCGTTTCATCAAATATAACTATTTCCCGTACGGGTATCGAGATCCCATTCCTTGGAAAATAACTTTCTGAAATCTCGGTCAACGTTTTTTCATCTTCACCGCTGACATAAAGTTGAACAGGAATTTTTCGATCGACTTGATACCACTCACCCACGGAAAACCCTTTTAGCCGTCTCGAAAGAAAAACTGCCACATCCTGTGGAGAAAGATTATACTTTTTTAATGCAGAAGTATTCAGCTTCACGCGCCTTACACGTTGTTTCCCGCCGACTTGTATATCAATATTTCTTAAATCCTGAAAATTCTGTAGGCGAGCAGCCAGGAGTTCCGTCATTTCTTCCATAATGACCTTATTTCCACCGGAAACATGCAGAACCAAGTTTTTCTTTTCACGCGTAAGAGCTCCTTCTAAAATGGTTTCACCCGGCTGAAATCGTCTGGCAACTGTTGTTGATGGCAGGCGTTTAAACAACTTGTTTGAAAGCCCGGTTAAATCACGCATGGGATATTGCAGCGCCAAATTCATTTCAACCCGATGTGAAACAACCCCGATTTGAGATTGTCCGGTTGCATGACGACTTCCACCACTTGCTGATGCTGACTCCATATTGACCAAAAGGTGTGAAACCTCCTCCATAGATTGAATGGATGGAATCAATTGCTCTATTTGCTGAACAAGATCGGGAAAAGCAATTTCCTGAGAAAATTCCAAATCAAGCGTGGCATAGCGGCTGGCAATGGCAGGGAAATATTCTCTTTTTGTTTGTACAAAAATCTGGCTTGCCAATAAACCAACAACCAGGAAACCCAATAAAGTTATCTTACGATTGCTTAAACAAAAAGACAAAACCCAATGATAGCCTTTTTCAAAAGCGTTATAAAACCGGTCAAATTGACGGAATAATGGTTGCACGAAATAGTTGCCGCCACGACGGAGCAAACCCGCCCCCAAATGACGGGTTACAGCCAATGCACCTAAAACTCTTCCCCCTGTACGATAAAGCACTCCTGCAACTGCAGGTGTTGGTAGTAGTCCCTCTGAGCTAAAACGCCAAGATTCTATTTTAGGTTTTTTGAAAAATGCAGTTGCCAGCATCGGTATTAACGACAACGCGACAATCAGCGAGGCGACCAACGCATATGTAATTGTCAGCGCCTGGGTTTTGAATAACTCGGAAGCAAACCCCTTAACATAAAACAGCGGAATAAAAATAGAAATGGTTGTTAAAGTCGAGCCGAAAATTGCCTGAGCAACTTCCCGAACACCGAGATAAACCTCGTCTTTATCCTTCTCCTGCAAAGAACGGTAAATCGCCTCAATGACAATAATTGCATTATCAACCATCAACCCGACGCCTAAGGCCAAGCCTCCCAGGCTCATAATGTTCAATGAAATATTTTGCAGATAAAGTAGGTTGAACACGGCAAGAATGCTCACCGGAATAGTTATACCAATAATAAGAGCAGTCTTGAAACGCTTCAAGAAGAGTAATAGAATTAAAAACGATAATACCGCACCTAACAAAATGGAGAAAGCCAGGCTCTCGATGGATTGACGAATGAAATGCCCTTTATCCTGAACAATCACCGCATGAATATCAGGATAGCGTTTGCGGATTTCTTCAAATTGTTGATGAATACGGCGAGTGGCGCTGAGTGTGTTGGCGCCGGCTTCTTTGTAGAAAGACATGCCCAACACCTGCTTATTATCATAAAAAGTCACAGCCTCTGCTTTACGGGGCGTCTGTAGAATCTTTGCCACATCTTTCAATTGAAACAGTAGTCCTGACGAAGTCCGTTTGATTACGATTTCGCCAAACTTTTGCGGCTCAGCCAAAAATCTGGAAACGACAATCGGAAATAGTGCATTTCCATCCCGAACCGTACCTGAGAGAACCTGTTGGGGATTATTCTGTTCTAATGCAGTTTTCACATCTTCAAGCGTAATGTCGAATTGCATTAGTTTCCGTGGATCGACGATAATCTTTAGCTCTTCTCGCGGCATTCCGGTAACATGTACCGCTGCAACACCATCTAATTGTTCCAATTGTGGCTTGAGAACATCACTAGCAAACTGAGCCAATTCCCGCAGAGAGCCCCTGCCGGATAAAACCATCTTTACGACAGGCTTGGTATTAGGGTTGTAGTTTAGTACATAAGAACGACTGATTTCCCTGGGAAGAATATCCCGCAGCGAGGTCATCTTCTCGCGTATATGCAGCAGAGCGAAATCGACGTTTACCCCCCATTGAAAATGAAGCTCAATAATAGAAGCGCCTTCCTGAGAATACGAATAAATACCACGCAACTGCTCCAACGACCGGAAAGCTTCCTCTAACGGCATGGTTACAGACTTCTCTACTTCATGTGGAGACGCAAAGGGATACTCTGAAACTACGACTAATTGGGGATAAGAAATATCCGGTAGGAGAGAGACTTCGAGATGACGAAAGGCAAGCAGCCCAGACAAACAAAGTCCTGTGAAAATCATGGCAATTGTCACAGGACGGTTGAGTGCAAATCTGATGAGTTGACGCACGATTAATAAAAAACGAAAAATGTGAAATGAGAAAGTGACAAGTGAACCATGGCTTCCTGGTAGTGGTTTCCTCTTTCAGGAATTAAATCGAAATCATGAGACATAAATACTTGGTTTCAACTGGGTTATATCTATACAAAAATCATTTAATTGAAAGTCTCAAGTTCCTTTATGATAAAGCCCCGTTGCTCTTGGGCGGGGTGACTTGCTGACTATACGCTTATTTCCGAATTGATATGACAGCAGACAATCTTGATTCCACAATGCCTTCCCAGAAAAAAATGACCTTCTATAGGAAAGTGAGTATTTGTCAGGGTGCCGCGCTGTTGGTGAATTCTATGATCTTGACCGGCACATCGTGAGCCAAAGCGTAATGCCCGCCGATAACGACAGTATCCCCTGGTTGAATAGCATTTTCGATTTCCACCCATTCATCATTCCCACGTCCCGATCGAACATATTCCCATTTTGCAATACCTTCCTTTATGACAAAAACCAACTGGCGATCATTCCGAAACAGAACAGCATCTCTCGGTACCAAAAGAAGATTCTGATAAATCATTTTGTTGATATAAACTTCGGCAAAACTGCCATCTTTGATTTTCTCATTTGGATTGGTAAAACGAATGTAGGCTGTACCTGCCTTTTCTTCGGAGCGAATTACCGGATCGACCGAGATAACAGTTCCGTCAAACAATGGGCCTGACAATGCGGGAAAATTTATTTTAGCATGACTTCCTGTGCGAATGAATGGTACATCGCTCTCTAAAACAACCGTCTTGACTTTCATCGAATCAAGTGAAAGCAATTCAAATAGAACCGTACCGATGGCTATATATGCTCCTTTATGAGCGCGCACTTCAGAGACCGTCCCGGAAAATGGCGCACGAATTTTACATTTATTAAGAACCATGGCGGATTTTTTTAATCCCCAATAGCGCTCCTTGACATTTGCCCGAATCAGCATAACCTCTTCCTGCAAGGTTTTAGTCTCCGGAAGTTTGGTTATGGTCTTATTGAAGAGAAATCGTTTAATATAGTTTTCCCACTCATCGAGACGAGAGTGAGCCGTTGCCCGGAGTTCGGCCAAATAATCTGCATACGCTTTGATAAACAGACTCCTTGCCTGCTCATAATCGAGCCGGTAAGTCTCGTCTTCAATTTCAACCAACAACCGCCCTGCTTCGACTTTATCCCCGGCCTGAATATGCAACTCTTTAAGCTTACCTGAAATTTCTGCTATAAGTGCAATTTTCTGCTCTGCTTCCGCCACGCCGGTAGTTGAAATATATAAAATTAAATTCCGTTTTTCAGCGATGGCGGCGGAAACCGGTACACGATAATTTTGCCGTGGGCGTTCAATGTCAGACGCATTTACCGCTTGCGGCCTGCTCTCTCTTTTCAGAAAATAAAGCCCCCCGCTCAAAAGAGCAACAACACCAACGATAGCAATTATTTTGATGAAAAAATTCATGCTTTTATTAAAAACGTAAGTTCATAACTTGAAAGGACATCAAGGATTAACAAAATATTGTGAATTAAGCAACTGCGAAATCAAAGCTAGGAGTCGTGGTTAGTGACAGTCTTTTTTACTGCAACCGCCACTGATTCGATTCCGGCCACGCCCGGCTTGGCTGATGAAGAAACCTTTACCCTTTCCAGGTTGAATGAAGTGTCCTGCATTTGCTCAATGAATTCAAAATTGTTTTCAGGAATTTCCATTTCACGAATTCTTCCATCTTCAATCAAAATAATGTGATCAACAATCCTTAAAGTGCTAAGCCGATGTGCAACGATAAAAGTTATGCGCCCTTTTGATATATCTTTTATCGCTTTTGTAATTAAGCGTTCAGATTCCGTATCGATATTGGAGGTAGGCTCGTCTAATATTAAAATATCAGGATCTTTGAGAATTGCCCTGGCAATTGCGATTCTCTGTTTTTGTCCGGTTGATATTTGAACGCCGGATTCACCGCCAATAATTGTACTATAACCCTGAGGAAGCCGCATAATAAAATCATGTATTTGGGCAAGGCGGGTAGCGGACGTCATTTCTGACCTCGAGTAGCATTTCTTGCCAAGTGAAATATTGTGTTCTATTGTTTCATGCAGTAAAAAGGGCTCCTGGCTTACAATGCCGATGCGTTTACGCAAACCTTTGGTGTTAATTTTTTTTAAATCATGGTTGTCATTAATTAATATCTTGCCATCCCGCGGATTTATCTCTTTGGATATTAGCTTCATCAGGGTGGTTTTCCCAATTCCACTTTTGCCAATTACGCCAATCTTTTGCCCCCTCTCAGCTTTCAAGCTGATTTCTTTTAACACATTTTGTGAGTTGTTGTAGTTAAAAGAAACATTACATAATTCAATGGAATTAACCGAATCTAACTTTATGCCATTATCGAGACCGACTTCTTCCGGTAACTCCAAGATTTTTTTTATCCGATTAATTGAGACAAGAGCATGCTGCACTGCATTGTTGGCAGAAATTATCCGACTGAGCGGTCCAAATAAATACCCTAAAAAAGAATTAAACGCGATCAAACCGCCTAATGTTAATTGACCTTTGATAGTGAGGTAACCACCATACCAAACGACCAGAAGGGGACCAATCCCAATGAAAAAACCTGAGATAATTGCTGACAATTCACTGGTAATATTTAGTTTTATGTAATCATTTAAATTGGCTTTAAGTACTCGGAAAAATTTCAACAAATCATATTTTTCGGCGGTAAAAAGCTTAAATAAGGAAACTCCGTTAATACTCTCTTCAAGCTTTTTTGAAACATTTGCTTTTGATTCGGAAAATTGGTTAGAGAAGTTACGAATTAAGTTATTGAAAACAAAAGCAGAAAGTGCAATAAACGGTAATAGGATAATTGAAACAAGCGTTAATTTCCAACTAAGTATAATCATCAACGTGAACCCGACAATAAAGGTACCCACATCGCGGATGCTTGAAACAAATGTGCCGGCAAGCGCTCCGCGAAGATTGTTTACATCATCGAGTACTCTCGACATGAGATAACCCGTTTCATATTCTTTGAAGAAAAGAAAAGGCTGCCGTTGAATCTTATTAAGAAGCAGCAAGCGCAAGTCAAAAACCACCCGTTCATTAAATTTTAAAAAGTAGAGCGATTGAAAATATTTAGTGACAGATTTGAGCGCCAACACCAGCAGGACAATGAGACCTACAAGAGTTAGCTTGGACAAATCGCCGGAGGGGAAAATCTCATCGATGAGATATTTCGTGAGAAGGGGAGAAGGCATTATTAAGAGCGTTGTAATGACCAGTCCCAAGCCACCCTTTATGGCCAAAATTTTGTACTTTTTAAAATATGGCCAGAGGAAAGACAGGTCTTTGTATTTTATTTCAGAGGTTTTGAGTTTTTCCATGAGATGTCCGTGTTTTTTATATCCAGATAGAAGATAAAATCAGTAACCTGAAAATCACCGGGTTGATCTTTTTCTATTACCTTGCCGTCAAAGGCGCTGGTCACAACGATGAGCTTATTTTTATAAAAGAACATTGGATATTTTGCTTCAGCGAACATATTGAAAAAATGCTTGTCGTGAGGCAGCAAATCGAGTTGTTTGACTAATTGCCCCTCGGCGTTTAATACATAAATTCTACCACCAGCCAAAGCAATGATTTCAACGTTTTTGCTTTGGTTGCTTTCGTACTCAATAACTTTACCAGCAAACGGGTAGCCCGCTTTGCCCAATGCTTTCACCAACATTCTCATGAACATTGAGGGTTGTTCGGTATCTGCCGGGTTGTAAAATTCCCATTTCAACTTGCCCCGGTTATCAATAAGGTCAAGCGCGCCCCGGGTGAAATTGGCTAAAAGAAACCGCCGGTTCTTTAGTTCAACTATCTGTAAAGTTCTAAAGTTGTCCTCGCCTTCAAACTGCAACTGTTGCCTGCCCTCAGAGGAAAAAACAGCAATTTGCGTGCGGCTGGCAACCAAAATATCTTGTTGGGAGTCATTATCCAAATCGCCAAATCCCAGGAACGTGAAGTATGAACTTTTAAAAGTTTTTTCCCATGCCACCACGTCATTTTTTACTTGCAGCAGCTTTTTCCCGGTCGTGATGGCAAATTCATTCTCTTTGATAGAAAGCAGGCGGCAAGATATTCCCTGGGCTGGGGGATAATGACGCAGAATAGTGGAATTACTCCTGAGCGTTTTGCCGCTTGCGCTGTCCAAAATCTTTATGGCCTGCTCCTGCGGTACAACCACCATAACATCTTTCGTTCCTCTGACCAGGGCAATCGAGATATAAAACTCCTCATCCGGCTTTGGCGGCTCAAAGGCTCTTTCCCAGACAACTTTGCCGTTCATTTTATCAATTGCCAGCGCCAGATTCCCGGCGGCAATGAAAAAGAGACTGCCGTTTGCTGCTGCATCCGTAATCCCTTGCCTGAATTCTTTTTCCCAGAGGATTTTCTTCTTCTCCAAATCAAAACAGGCGATCTTCGGTATCGCCTTGATCTGAGATTTAAGATAATCATTGAGCAGAAGTACCTGGTCTCCGGAAATGAGCGGTTCTCGCTCCCATCTTATGTAACTATTCAGTCCATACCGGGCTTTGTTAATTTGAACTCCATTTGCCGGCAGCGATTGCGTTAAACCAGCTTGATAATTGGAAACAATCAGTAAGAATGCAATGATTGAAATACGCATAATTAACTGCCCTCCTCAGGAAACATCATCCGGTAGATGTCGATCTGTGCATGATAGGGTGATATAAAACAAACGGCGCCGCTTCTTACAGAAATTCGATATCCAAGGAACTTATCTATCCTGAGTTTTTTGCTCGCCAACAGTTCTCCTACCGCATTAAAAACCTGTAAACGGGATTCAATTTGCGGCAAATCTTCGGCTTTCCCCTTCCTGTCCATACCGCCGGCTACAGCATAAATATGACCCATCTCATCGACTGCAATATCAGTATAGGCAATATCGCCAATAAATCCCTTGCCGGCCTCCATGCCGGGCGCGGCTATCAGCTCAAAGGCGTCATCTATAACCATTTGCAATTCCCCTTCCGGCGAGTATTTCCGAATCCGGGCGGGCCGGGCAAATGCCAGATAAATGTTGTCTGCAGCGTCTATTGAAACCGCAGTAATATTTTCAGCGATGAGGCGCCACATATCACCGGCAACGCCTTCGCCAAGATCGTTGATACTTAATTCGCCGGGACACAATTTATCGAGCAGCCTGCCCGCACTGCTATATTTGTAAACATAGTAGTTTTCTTCTGTCGGGAAAAAACTGGTTATGAGAATATTGTTGTGCGAATCAACAATAAAGGAAGACGGCATCAATTCCTTGCAGGCAAAAGTATTGATGACAGTGCCCGCAGTATCGAATTTGACGACTTTGCGCAGGTCCCCATCTAAAACATATAACTTATCTTCCTTGTCCAACGCCACGTCAACAATTTTTAAGAATTCGCCGGGGGCATGCCCCTTGCTGCCAAACGATTTCAAAAATCTATTCTCTTTCGAAAATTTCCTGACAAAATTACCCTTCATATCCGCAACATAAATATTCCCGTTGGAGTCGAACACGCCTGATATGGGCCGTGCAAATATGCGGTTACTATCGATCGAGCTTTCAACAGCGGATAGTTCATAGAGTTCTTGCAAGACGCCTTGATGTTTGGGGGAGACAGCAGGATCATCATGATATACTTTTCGAATCCCGTCTTCCATTACCACGCGACCTTTCCAGGCATCACTCGTCTCTGAGCAGGAAAAGAACAGAAAGATGATTAGCGAAAAAGTCAGCAATACCCTTATTTTCATTGAATTGGTTCTCCTTTTGATTTGCTCGCCATTGAACTCATGCCTGGCCGAATACATTTGTCCACATCATTTCGACTGAATGGAAGAAAGCTGGAAACACATCGATATCTTGACGTTAACAAATTGTTTTTGTTTCACATAAATGTTCCCACGTCAGTTCCTCGCCCTGAACAACGGCCCCGGAATGACGACAAACTTTAAATTTTCGACCAGCCAACGTCTCAAAATAAAACGCTCATAGTTAAAATATACAAAGAAAATTCTGATGGAGATCTGATTCAAGAACGAAATTTTCAACACAAATAAGTTTCGCTAAAATGAGTTTTAAAGTGTTGCCATTTCGCAGGATCTTCTTTGATTTCAACATACTTGAACAAAAACTTCTCCAGTGACTTTTTTACAAGATTACAAAAAGACTCTGGAATTATTTCTCCGTCTTTAGCGGAGAAATAATTATCACCGGCACATCCCGCGCATGCATTTCGCGCAAAGCAGTTCCGGCATTGTTCAATATGACTTTTATTATTCAAACCTTCAATTGTGGAAAGTCCCGAATTTCTTTCCAGCGATGTTTCAAGCTTATCATCAATGTGGCCTATACGGAATTTATCCTGTCCGTAAAACATAAAACAGGAGTAAATTTCACCATTCGTCCAAACAGAAACTGTAGAATCCCCGGCGATGCAAATATGGTTTGAAGGCTTGAGAGATACTATGTTATTAATTCTTAAAGGAATTGAACCTATTTGCCTTACGTTTTGCGGGTTTTCCTGTGTCATGGTATCAAGCATATACTCCAAAGCATCGAGGCACATATCCATATAAATTTCCGGATCGATTCTCAATGCTATGCTATTGACATTCTCCTCCCTTGTTCCAGCAACCGTAGGAATATGAGTTGATATGAGGTCAAAGGTTTCATAAAAAAAGGGCTCTTCCGGTAAATGCGTACTTTTGGCTTTAAAAGAGGTGGACATGATACTATATTCCAAGTATCAGAATCTCAGAACGGAGTTAAATCATGTCCACCAGTTTTCTTTATCACACATCCGGGTTAACCGGGTATCAGTATTTAAAAACAATTTACAAAAATGGCCAGGTTTATTTTTATGTTCGTAAGAATCCAGGCAAACTCAGGTGTCCTGATTGCGATAGCCATCAACTTATATTGAAAGGAACAAAGACCAGAATGTTCAACAGTTTACCAATCGGCAAAAAACAAATCATTCTGGTGGTTCTCATTCAGCGAGTTCGTTGTAAAGTATGCCAGAGCCTAAAACAAATCAAACTTGACTTTGCAAATCCGAAGAAGCGATACACACGGTCTTTCGCTCGATATGCCCAAGAACTCTCTGAGCATATGACTATTCAAGATGTAGCGTGTCATTTAAATGTCAGTTGGGATACGGTAAAGGAAATTCAAAAAGCTCATTTATTAAAACATTTCAGCAAACCCAGATTAACCGACCTGAAACAAATTGCTATTGATGAGATTTCAATCGGTAAAAGACACCGTTATCTCACAGTTGTTCTGGACCTTAAAACCGGAGCCGTTGTTTTTGTTGGAGATGGCAAAGGCTCATATAGTTTAAAGCCTTTCTGGAAAAAGCTCAAAAGAGCGAAGGCAAATATCGAAGCCGTCGCCATAGATATGTCGCCTGCTTACATTGCTGCTGTCAGAAGCAATTTGCCAGGCGTGGTTATAGTATTCGACCATTTCCATATTATTAAATTATTTAACGAAAAACTCACAAATCTTCGTCGAAAACTTTATCATGAAATCACTCATTACCAACAATGTGAAGCACTCAAAGGCATCCGATGGATTCTTTTGAAAAATCCTGAAAATCTCGATGAAAGCAAACATGAAAAAGAACGGTTACAAAAAGCATTGGACCTTAATAAACCACTGGCCATAGCTTACTATCTCAAAGAAGACCTCAGGCAACTCTGGAAACAGAAAAACAAACAACAGGCCGAAACTGTTTTGGTTCAGCGTGAATTGGACAAATAGAGCTAACGCCTCTGGTATCACCATACTAAAAAAGTTTGCAAACACAATGACTGCTCATAGAACTGGGATACTCGCCTATTATGACTACCCAATCTCTACAGGCCCGCTCGAAGGTACTAACAACAAAATTAAAACTATGCAAAGACAGGCATATGGTTTCCGTGACAAAGAATTCTATAAACTCAAAATCATGGCTATTCATCAGGCCAGGTACGCATTAGTCGGATGAACCAAAAAAGTAAAGATACTATCCTGCTTAATTCACAGCGCCTCTGTTATTCAGGAGGAATCTTTTTAATTTACAGCAGTTAGCTTTAGCAAAAGGACGCCTCCTGAGTGACAACCGGATGCATGACTTTTGACCTTAAATTATGACTTAATCCGGCCATACTCTGTAAGGTTAAATATTTTTTTAAAATTTAGGCACTTTTAACTCTGCGTCCTTTGCGTTCTCCGCGTTAAAAAAACTGACTTTGAATTTCGCTAAATGCCTAACTGTCGTAAATGTAAAATATTACAACAAAATCATTCTGGATTTATACTTTATTCAGGTTCAGAAACAAACCGTTTGAACTCGACGGTTTCTTTGCCGAAATTGATTAATGATCCTACTTTAATTCACTTTACTTTTTGACTCATTGAGTAATTGTGGCTCCTTTTGCAGGGTGTAGTTTTTAACAATCTTAAGTTCGTTCTATCCGCGTTCTCATCCGTGCCAATCCGTGGCTTTCTACCTCTTTCAAACTTACCCACACAAAACGACATAGAGCCTTAAAAGTTGAGATCAACCCAAACGGTTTTGCTTCTGGTGTAAAATTCGTGAATGGACTCCATTCCTGATTCTTTGCCAAATCCTGACATTTTGTTACCGCCATACGGCGATGCGGCATCATACATATTATATGTATTTATCCAAACCGTGCCGGCGTTTATTTTTTGGGCAACATAGTGGGCCTTTTTAATATCCCGGGTCCAGATCCCGGCTGCAAGACCGTAAATTGAATCATTGGCTTTTTGAATAACATCGTGAACATCGGAGAACTTAATTACGGAAAGAACCGGCCCGAATATTTCTTCCCGGGCAATTCGCATGTCATTATTGACATTGGTAAAAACCGTCGGTTTATAAAAATAGCCCTTGCCGCTACCGATATCATGTTTTTCTCCGCCGGCGGTAACCGTCGCCCCATCTTCGGATGCGATTTTGACATATTCGGAAACCTGCTCGAACTGGACTTTTGAAACCAGCGGGCCAAGACGGGTGTTTTCATCCATTGGATCACCCGGCAACATTTTCGCCGCTCTGGCAGACAGCTTCTCTGCAAATTCATCGTGAATGGATGCCTCGACAAACAGCCTCGAACCTGCGGTGCACACTTCTCCTTTATTGTAGAAAATTGCAGCAGCAGCCATTTTAATGGCCGTGTCAATATCGGCATCAACAAAAACAATATTGGGCGATTTGCCACCCAATTCCAGCGAGAGTCTTTTCACATTTCCGGCTCCGCCTTGCATGATGGTTTGACCGACAGAAGTGGAGCCTGTAAAAGAAATTCCATCAACCAGAGGGGAGTCAACAATTACCTGCCCGACCACACTGCCTTTGCCTGAAACCACATTGAAAACGCCCTCAGGAACACCCGCCTCCAAACACAATTCAGCCATTCTAATAGCAGTAAGGGAAGATATCTCCGCGGGTTTGAGAACAATGCTGTTACCACAGGCGAGCGCCGGCGCTATCTTGCGCGCAGCAATGAGCATCGGAAAGTTCCAGGGAACAATCAGTCCCAGAACACCAATGGGCTCGCGCACCGTATAGTGGAAGAAATTGCCGTTAACCGGAATGGTTTCACCGTGAACCTTGGTAGCAGCGCCGGCATAATAGCGAAAAAGATCTGCTGCCATGGGAATATCAATTGACATTGTTTCACGAATGGGTTTCCCGGTCTCGCCGGTTTCAAACTCTGCTAATTCGCGGCGGTTCTGCATAATCAAATCAGCAACTTTCCAAAGAATTTTCCCTCTTTTGCCGGCAGGCAGCGAAGACCATTTCTCGCTGTCAAAAGAGGCCCTGGCAGCCGAAATCGCCTTTTCCGCATCCGCTTTGCTCCCTTGTGGAAGTTCTGCAAAACCTTCCTCAGTAGCAGGATTTATTGAAAGATAGGTTTCTCCTGATGACGCATTTTCCTGTTTTCCATCAATGATCATCTGCTTTTTAATTAGCTCTGGCAATTTGCTCCTCCGTTCGTCACAACACTCCGGCACCGGTTTATTTTCGAATTTGTCGGTTGGGCGGAATGCCGGTAAAATGTTTTATAATACAAAATGCTAATTGTCACCAAATTTTGGTATTTTGGAACCACAAGCTACGGCATGCACTAATTGCGCATAATCTTCAGGGCTGATTGACGGGCCTTTTTTACTACACTGCTGGTCAAAAGCCACCGTGAGTCTTTTGGCAATTTCTTCCGGGTACCTGCCCTCAATATCCTGTCTGGTTAAAACAAACAGCGCTTTTTTATTTTTAAACAAAGCAACAAATGGGGAAGACGGTGGAAATTCCGCCAAATACTCATGGCGTAAATGGGCCAGCGCGGCTTTATCCTGGCCTGCAAAAACAGAGGATAAACGGTCCGGGATAATCTGATGTTGCAGAGCGAGAGCCACTCCGGGCCGGGCACTGCCGGCAGCACAGCCGCAAACAGAATTTACCATGACCAGCACGGTTTCATTCGGGCCGGCATTAAGGATATTATCCACGTCGTCAGGGTTTATGAGTTCAACAAGTCCTGCGCCGATCAATTCATCGCGCATCGGCTGCACGGATGCAGGATCGTAAGTTGGCTGCTGTGATATTGGTATTTGCATGGTTATTTATCCATCATTAGTGAATTTTTACATACTCGAATTCAATTGGTCTGCCATCAATTCCTTTTGCAGGCGGAGATATCCAGTTAGCAAATTGACCTGGCTCAGTAACAGGCGTCATCACACTGGTGATATAGTTTTTTTCTTCTTCGGTGGGAAACCATTCTTCCTTACACCGACGCTCAAAATCTTTCTCTGAAACCCGATACTTTCCATCAGGCGTAAAACACATATTTGCAAACACGCCAATCTTGCGATTGAATTTCTCCGACGGTAATGCCAATCTTTGTTCAGCCCCTTCCTCCTCCAAAACTTTATTCCACTTTACCAGGGCCCGCGTACAGTCAGCAATATAGTCATCACGCAAGATGGCATTCATCGCCCGGCGCATTGGAATTTCGCGACTGATTTCATGCCCCTTGTCATCAATTATCGTGTAATCATAAAACGCATCCAGGCCCGAGGCATTTGGATGTTTCTTTCGGTTCGTTTCGTTAAAACGGCCTTTTAAAGCAGAAGAAAAATAACTCGCGGCATTGCTGGAGTCTTCTCCTCCAAATAAATCCAGACAGGATGAAAACCAGTAGTTAAACGTTTTCTGGATGGTTTCAAGGGGAATTCCAGCAAGCTTGCGCACGTCACCACCGGGCGCTTCTTTCATGAGTTGCGCCGTTCGCCGGATAATTCTGGCCAGGCCTGTTTCTCCCACAAAGAGATGGTGAGCTTCTTCAGTAAGCATAAACTGGCAGGTTCGCGACAGGGGATCGAAGGCACTCTCGGCCAGAGCGGCAAGCTGATATTTGCCGTCGCGGTCCGTAAACATGGCGAAACAGAAAAAGTCGAGCCAGTTCAGCACCGGTTCATTGAATGTATCTAGCATGCGCGGGTGATCCGAGTGCGCACTTCTGCGTGTCAATAAATCATGTGCCTCTTCCCGGCCATCCCTTCCGAAATGACGATGCAGTAAAAAGACCATGGCCCAAAGATGCCGGCCCTCTTCAACATTAACCTGAAACAGATTTCGCATGTCATAAAGGCTGGGAGACATTCGCCCGAGCAGACTTTGTTGTTCCACGGACGCCGGCTCGGTATCTCCCTGGGTTACAATCAATCTTTTCAGTTCTTTACGGTACTCCCCGGGAACATCCTGCCAAACTTTCTGGCCGATAAAATCGCCATATTGAATCTTTCTTTCTTCCTCAAGCGGCGTCATGAAAATTCCCCAACGGTACTCCGGCATCTTTACATAATCAAAATGTGCCCATCCACCGCGTTCCACACTGATTGCCGTGCGCAAATAAACATCACTTTGCTGGAAACCTGCAGGTCCAACTTCCATCCACCAATCGGCATAATCGGGAAGCCATCTTTCCAGGGCTCTTTGCAGCTTTTTATCATCAGATAAGTTTACATTGTTTGGAATTGAAGTTTTATAATCTACTTTCATTTTGCATGCACCACTTTTATTGTTCAATGCTTACCAAGGTGGAATAATTCACTTTAGTTGAAAAATTGTATGACGTCCTGTTTTGCCGTTTACAGAGCAGTGCAAGCCAGGCCGTTTTACTCTGAAAGCGTTAAGGTAAATGCTATTTTAAACTCTTTTCCAATCGAATTCCGGACTGCGGACATTGCCATACATGGTGAGGGCACCTCTTTCACCCACGGCATTAGGTCGTGTAAAAATCCAGTTTTGCCACGCGGTTAACCTTGAGAATATTTTGGTCTCCATGGTTTCCGGGCCAGGGAATCGCAGAGACGCTTCCATTCCGGTTAAAGCGTCCGGAGAAAAGCTCGCTCTTTCTTCAATCTGGATTCTGACTTCATCTTCCCAATCGATATCATCCGGGGTGTCGGTGGCAATGCCCAACGCCATTGCTTCGGCGGCTGTAAGAAGCTTGTCTTTTGCCGCAATAACTTTTTCCGCCGAATCTTTCTCATAGTAAAATCTTGTATTCAGCCTTGAAATACCGTTACCCATGGGGAAGAAACCGTCATTCAAGGTGGAGATTGCGACAAAATTCTCTTCCTCTTCGTGGTCCATCATATAAATACGATCGCTTGCCAGGGCAATTTCAAATAAACTGCCTGCAAAACAAGAGCCCGGCTCAATAAGTGTGAAAAAGGAGCGCGAAGTATAGTCAATTCTTTTTAACACGCGCTTTATTTCAACCAGCACTTCCCGGATAAACCAGTCATCTTTCTTCTCTGCCAACGCATTATCGAGCTTCAGGACATTATTTATGTCACCGCTGGATTGTATGACCACGGTGCCGATTTCATAATAATTATTTCTTAGGTTGAGAAGGGCGTCGTCGAGTTCGCGCCAGAACCTTAAGCCGTACCAATCACATCCTAGGTCCGAAGGCGTGGCGGGAATATCACCATCCGCTGCATCCGGGCCGGTCAATTCAATGGTCGCAACCCGGCTGTCATGATTAATCTTCAGGTTTACATATTTGTATTCGGCGCCCCCATCGGCATAATCAGCTTTGAGAACATCGAGTGTAATGCCTTTATAAGGATTGCCGTCTCCGGCAATTTCCTGCAACCGTGCAGTGACTTTTTCATGGAATGTTGAAGCCGTATGTACGGCATCGACCAGCTTCCAATCCACCGCCCGCTGACCTTTGACTCCTTCCGCTACCGTTGCAAACAGGTCCGCCAGATCGCGGCGGACTTTTCTTTTATCCACAAGCCTGGTTAAACCGCCGGTTCCGGGAAGAACGCCGAGATACGGTAATTCCGGCAAACTGACGGTACTGTTGCGGTCATCGATTAAATGGATTTCCTCACAAGCCAGACAGAGTTCATAGCCGCCGCCTGAAGCCAGACCGTTGGCAGCAGCCAGATAATATTGTTTGCTGTCTTGCAGAGAGTCCTCTATGCTGCACCTGGTTTCATTTGTGAATTTACAAAAATTCACTTTATGCGGATGTCCTGAAGTCTGCAGCATAAAAATGTTAGCACCGGCGGAAAATATACCATCCTGGCCACTTTGAATGGCGACGGCACTTACTTCCGGATGTTCAAAGCGAAGCCTGCGTGTGGCATCTGCCAACTCGATGTCTACTCCCAGGTCGTAGGAATTCAGTTTTAATTTATAACCATCCCGCAATCCGCCATCTTCAGGAATAGTGAGAGTAATCCTGGCAATGGGGCCTTCCACCGCCACTTTCAGATGTTTGTACTCTTTCGGATCAACGTTAAATCTAATTGGTTTCATGTAATCTCTTCATTGTTTGAGTTACTGAGATCAAGGAGAATGCCATTTTTAAAACTAATCTTGCTCCCTGGTTTGATTGTAGGTGTACACGCCCTTGCCAACTTTTTTACCAAGTCTGCCCGCCTTTACATATTTTTCAATCAACGGGCAGGGCCGGTACTTTTCACCTAATGTACTATGCAGATGTTTCAGGATGCTCAAGCGGGTATCCAATCCCACGAGATCGATCATTTCAAATGGGCCCATGGGGTGGTTAAGACCAAACTTCAGAGCCTTATCAATGTCCTCTGCGGTGGCAACGCCTTCCTGCAACATAAAAAATGCTTCATTGCCGATCATTGCATTAATCCGGCTGGTTACAAATCCGGGGGATTCATTCACGGCAACGACTTCCTTACCCATCTTTGTGGAAACTTCTGCTGTCAATGCAAATGTTTCGTCCGACGTTTCAAGGCCACGGATAATTTCAATGAGCTTCATTTTGTGCACAGGATTAAAAAAGTGCATGCCGATAAAATTTTGCGGCCGGTTGCTCGCGGCAGCCATTTCGGTAATACTCAAGCCGGAGGTGTTGGAGGCCAGAACAGCATGGGTTTGCAGATGGTTACGGATATTGGCAATAAGTTCAATCTTCAACGCCATTTTCTCTGGAATTGCTTCGATAACAAAGTCGCTTCCCGTAACAGCTTCCTGCAGATTAACGCATAAGCGGATTCTTGATACGGCCGCTTCATATTTTTCCTGGCTGAGTTTTTTAAGCGCGACACCTTTTGCCAGGTTCCGTTTGATGTTATCAAAGTTTTTCTTTAACAACGCCTCGGAAACATCATTGAGAACAACATTGTAACCACCCGTGGCCGCAACATGGGCAATGCCATGTCCCATGGTTCCACTGCCGATGACCGTTATATTTTGTACTGACACCAAACGAACTCACTTTGCTTTATTGGTAAAAAGAGGCCGCCGATTGCGACTAGTTGAAAAAACTTCAGAACTGTCCGGAATGACTTTTCGCGCTCTGAATAACAGAGAAGCAGCCATCTTTCCGGTCAGTTCTGCAAGCATTAGTTTAACTCATTGTCAGGGATTCTAAACCTGTAGTGTTTATAAGTCGGTGCTCCCTTAAATTATTCCACACCGGCCTCAACAGAATTATGCGGCGAAACGTTTCGCAACTTCATCCCAGTTAACCGTGTTCCACCAATTGGCAACATATTCCGGACGGCGGTTTTGATTTTTCAGGTAATAAGCATGTTCCCAGACATCAACGCCCAATAGTGCCGACTGGCCATTGGAAACAGGATTGTCCTGGTTTGCGGTGGAGACCACTGCCAGAGAACCATCATTATTTTTTACCAGCCAGGCCCAGCCACTACCGAAACGGTTGGCTGCGGCTGCGGCAAATTCTTCTTTAAATTTATCAAATCCGCCCCAGGTATTATTGATAGCAGCGGCAAGAGCACCACCCGGTTCATTGCTGCCGCCCGGGGTCATAATGGTCCAGAAAAGTGTGTGGTTGTAATGACCGCCACCATTATTTCTTACTGCGCCGCGGATTGCCTCAGGAAGACTGGCCAATGATTTTAATAAATCCTCAATAGTTTTATCTTGTAAATCCGAATGGCCTGCCAATGCAGCATTCAACTTATTGACATAAGCGCCATGATGAAGATCATGATGAATCTGCATGGTTTTTGCATCAACATGCGGTTCCAATGCAGCATAATCGTAAGGTAAAGGCGGTAATTCGTGTGCCATGTTATTTGCCTCCATAAATAAAAGATTAAGGGAACTAAAACGACGAGTTTTGTCTTTTACAAACTAACTGTGGGTGCTAAATAGTACCGTTGTAGCCAAGCAAAATAGAAATATTGCGCATAAACAAAAATAGAACAAATCACATTTCATTGTCATACTTTAGTCTACATAAATATCGACCAATATGCAACAGTATATTTTGCTGTTTTTGCAGCGTTACGCCTTATTTGACCAGGCCCTCCTTAATGGCATAGTAGGTCACTTCGGCGTTATTCTTCATTTTCATTTTCGCAAGCATGCGCGCCCGCATGGTACTTACGGTGGATTTACCCAGTGAAAGGGCTTTGGCAATTTCATTGATTGGATTTCCGGAAGCGATCATGCACATCACCTGAAACTCCCGGTTGGAAAGTGATTCGTGCAGCGCCTTGGCCGGCGAAGTTATGGCATCCAAAACCAATTCTTCAGCCATATCAGGCGGGACATACAGCATTCCCTGGGAAACCTTGCGGATGGCCTTTATCAAATCCTTCTGAATGCCGGATTTTGTCAGATACCCCGATGCGCCGGCTTTTAAAGCCCGTAAAGCGTATTGTTTTTCGGCATGAATACTTAATATTAAAACCGGCAATTCCGGCTTCAGGCTCTTTAGCTCCTCAAGCACCTCAAAACCGCCTTTGCCCGGCATGGAAATATCCAGCAAAAGCACATCATAATCATTTTTCCAGATTTTTGAGATCACTTCAAAACCATCACCGGCTTCATCCACCAGAACAATATCTTCGGTTTCCGTTACAATTTGCTTTAACCCTTCTCGCACTATTGGATGATCATCTGCGATCAGCAACTTTATCTGCCGCTTTAAAGGAATGGTAACAGTAACATTGGTGCCGCTATCGCGAATGCCTTTGATTTCCACGGTCCCCTTCCACGGATGCAGCCGCTCCTGCATACCAATCAATCCCAGGGATTTTGAATCATAAACCTGCTGCGTGGTAATTCCCTTGCCATCATCCTGTATAACCATTAAAAACTTGTGCTCATCTTTGCTCATTCGCAGAGTGATGGTTGCAGCATTGGCATGACGGGCGATATTTGTCAAGGATTCCTGGATAATTCGAAAAAGGGCGGTGTTCAACTCTCCCTGAAATTCAATATTCTCCGGTTCGCTTATTAACAGGACTTGTATGCCGGTTCTTTCCTGAAATTCCTTTATCTGCCAGTGAATTGCCTGCATGAGTCCGAGGTCATCCAATACCGTCGGCCGCAATTTTGCAGATAATTGCTGCACGCCCTCCAGGGTGTTGCGAATTAATTTCGACATGGCCCGGGTCTTTTCAAGCAGGTTATATTGTTGCTTCTGCATCAGGTTTTTACTCAGCCAGGTGACATCCATATCCAGAGCTGTCAGCGCCTGTCCTAACTCATCGTGAATTTCACGCGCCATACGCTTCCGCTCGTCTTCGCGCACGCTCTGCAAATACGAAGACAGATTGCGCAACTGTTCGTGCGATTTTTTTAACGCGTCTTCAGCTTGTTTGCGCTGGGTTACATCGTCGATCAAACTCATCACCAACACACCCTTTGGGGTTTTAACAAAGCTCAAGCCAATTTCCAGAAGAACCTCCCGGCCGTCTTTGCGCAATCCCATTAAGCGCCTGCCTTTGCCCATTTCCTTCGGCGTGGGATTGCCGGAATATTCCTTGCGGTATTTTTTGTGCAGGATGCGCAATTGCGGTGGAATTAATATTTCGACATTTTGCCCCAGCAATTCCTGCCTGCTGTATAAGAATATCTCCTCTGCCTGCTTATTTACCAGTTCAATGCGGCCGCGCGCATCCGTTAAAATCACGCCGTTGGTTGCAGACTCCAGCAACACGCGGTATATTTCCTCACTTTCCGCCATGTTCATTTTAAGCTGGTCCGGCACCGCCTCTGCCTGAGCCGCAGCGATATGGCGCAACTTAGTTAATTCCGCAATGAGTTCTGCTTTTGATTTACGCGCGTCATTCATTTACAAAAATCCGGTTAAGTCCCATACAGACAGGTGGGAATGCACAATTGATAAATAGCCGCCGGATTTTCTGTCCTTCTGAGAGAACAGATGTGGCGGAGAAAGCATTTTTTGCACGGCATCAGCCCTGACCCGGTGCGCATAGCATTTATGCTGAATAATTCACCGCAACGCTTGGCATTCAGGAGGAATCTTTTTAATTTGCAGCCGTTTCCCAGGCCAACAAAACGCCTGCTGAGTGACAATCCGGGGCCTGACGTTTGACCTTAAATTGTGAATTTATGCATTAATCAGCTTGAAGAATATTCATGCCAATCACAGTTTATGTGAAAATAAACTTTATTCTAATCTGAATACTAGTATAAATCTACTAAATATCAACTGCTTAATTTAGCAACGGCCTGTTTTTTTTCATGATGCCGCCAACTCAGCGCGTTCTCGGTTTGCAGCATCGCCTATTGGCTTTGCCTAGCCAACAATTCGGTAGTTACACAAAAATCCTGACACTACCTTTTAGTCTGCCACTTTGGACTTTTTTCTTGCTTCATTTCGGTTTTCATTTGCAATTATTGGGTTTGCATTTGCTTTTAGACGGTTACAATTGCCTTTTAGACGGTTACAATTGCCTTTTAGACGGTTACAATTGCCTTTTAGACGGTTACAATTGCCTTTTAGACGGTTACAATTGCCTTTTAGACGGTTACAATTGCCTTTTAGACGGTTGCAATTTGCTTTTAGACGATTGCAATTGCCTTTTAGACG
>JAJDAG010000097.1 GCA_029262005.1 Candidatus Zhuqueibacterota bacterium
GGATATTTACCAGCCGCGCCGGCGCTACAATACCTTCCTTCATAAGGTCCAGCAAATCAACCCCCCCGGCCTTGAGGGATGAACCTTCGGGTTTCAGAAAAGCAAGCGCATCGTCGAGTTTTTGCGGCAAAGCATATTCAAATTTATTCATGAGGTGCCTCCCTCTTTATATTCCAGGGCAGAAAGCACTCTGTCCGGTGTCATGGGCAGCTCTCGAACTCGAGCGCCGGTGGCGTGAAAGACAGCATTGGCAATCGCTGCTGCAGTCGGAACCGTGGCCGGCTCACCAATGCCAATTGCCCCGGTACTGCTTTGTCCGTGGTTAACATCAAGGATGACGGATTCAATTTTCGGGACATCCAGTGAACCGGCGATTTTATATTGCTCCAGATTTGCATTGACCATGATGCCCGTATTTCTATCCAGAATGCGATCTTCAAACAGCGCATAACTAATTCCCTGGATGATGCCGCCATTGATCTGACTCTCCAGCGTTAGCCGGTCCAACGGGCGACCGCAATCATGCACAGCCACGACGCGTTCGACACGAACCACGCCGGTTTCCGTGTCAACTTCAACTTCGGCGACTTGCACCCCGGCGATGGTGCGCGGCTTGGTTTGAATATGATCTTTGAATCGCTCGCCAACAATCGTGAATTTGTCACCGGGCATCTTCGATGCAACCTGCTTCCAGGTCAGGCTCTTGTTTTTATCCTCTTTTGCAAAAATTCTACCCTCATCAGCCCGCAACTGTTCGGCCGATACCCCCAGGAGCGGCGCCGCGATATCGAACATTCGCATCCTGGCCCTGTAGGCTGCATCGCGAACAGCCGGCGTGATCCCGGCTGTGGTTTGGCTGCCACCGCTGGCAGGTCCAAACCCCAAATCCGAATCACCAATGGTCACACGAATGTCTGTGGGTTTCAGTCCGAGTTCTTCGGCAACCACCATGGCAATGATGGTTGTTATACCGCCACCGATGTCCTGCACGCCATTGGTTGGCTCTACAGAACCATCGCTGTTCACCTGTATGCTAGCCTGGAATCCCGTGCCGTAAAAATAGTACCAGACAGAATTAGCGACTCCCATGCCTCGTTTGATAGGGCCGGAGTCTGCGGCTGGCCTGGAATTCCTTTTCGCCCAATTGGCTTTTGCAGCCGCCAGTTTATATTGTACCTGCCTGATTTCGTTCTTCGACGTGTTGGTTTTCCGAAACGCCAACGGGTCAATTTTTAGTTTGTAGGCAAGTTCATCTATGGCTTGCTCAAGCGCAAAGGCCCCCTGCGGATGGCCGGGTGCTCGAAAAGCAGCGCCGGGTCCGGCATTGGTGAAAACATCAGATTCTTCGGAGTAGATGTGCTCGATTTCATAAATATTTCTCGCTGGGCCGGACACACCTGCGCCTGTTCCCACCCCGGCAGTGCCATAGGCCAGCAGTTTAAGCGCAGTGAGTTTGCCGTCTGAGTTGGCGCCAACTTTTAGTTTTTGTGTGGAATCCGGCCGGTTGCCAACGCATAAATGTTCCTCTTTCCGATCCAGCATCAACCGAACCGGGGCATTGGCCTGCCGCGCCAGCTTTGCCGCCATCACGCCATAAATACCCGCCCCAAACTTAGCGCCAAAACCACCGCCCATGTGTTTTGTCAACACCCGAATTTGGCTTTTGGGCATTTCAAACACCTCGGCTAATTCATCCCGAACCGTGAAAGTGCCCTGGGTCGAAGCCCAAACCGTCAGGTGATTCAAATCCTGCCATTGCGCCACAACCCCGTGTGTTTCCATGGCGCTGTGTGTTTGCACTTGCGTGCGGTAGGTTGCTTCTACCACAGCGTCAGAGCCGGCCAAGGCGGCATCAACTTTGTCCGGGGCGCCTCCCTTGGGACGAATTTGCGGCCCCCGAACATTGCCATTCTGGCCAGCAGTGGCAGCGGCCCCAGGTAAATCTCCTTCTGACTTCTTTTCCTCAACTGCCTGCTCAAAAACCACCGGCGAGTCCGCTCGCCTGGCTTCGTCGGTTTTGGTGACAAAGGGGCGTTCGCGATACACTACCTCGATCAATTTCAAGGCATCGTCCGCCTGCTGCCGTGTCTCGGCCGCAACGGCCAAAATCTCCTGTCCGACAAATCGAACGATCATCGGCAGTTTTTCCTGCACCAGCAGAATCGCCTTGACGCCGGGCGCGCTTTCAGCCTTTGAAATATCGATGCTTTTCACAACCGCTGCCGGCTGGGGAGAACGCAGAAATCGCGCGTACAGCATTCCGGGAAGCTGAATGTCGGAACTGAACTTTGCCCGGCCGGTTGTTTTTTCTTGTCCATCAACCCGGCTAACCCTCCCCCCTATGTACTTGAGCTTGTCGGTTCCATCCCAGGGGCGTGGCGCTTCATCTGGAATTTCAACCGTAATTTCTCTTAGATTATCTTGAATACCAACACTTAAATTGACTTGTTTTGACATGATTTATACTCCGGATTTTTTTTGCATCAGTGCCCATCACGACCCGCCGCCAAAACTGCATCGAACACTTTCGGGTAAGTGCCACACCGACAGAGGTTACCACTGGTGGCAACTTTGACTTGTTGCAGCGAAGGATTGGGATTGCTGTCCAGCAAATTTTTGCAACTCATAATCATGCCTGAAGTACAAAAACCGCACTGCAAACCATCATGCTCAATGAAGGACTCTTGAATTTCATGCAGTTTCTCTGCCGGACTTAAACCTTCGATTGTCTCGATGGATTGTCCGATTGCATCAAGCGCCAATGTCATGCACGAGGAAACTGTTTTGCCTGCCATAATGATCGTACAAGCGCCGCATGCACCGCGGTCACAACCGATTTTTGTCCCTGTCAGGTGCAGTTGGTCGCGCAGCACATCTGCCAGCGTCATGCGCGGCTCAACACTTGTTTGCAACTTTTTACCATTGATTTCCAAAGTAATTGTGACAGCATCCGGCCCGAGAAGCTTACCCTGGGCCAAAGGCGGATTTTGCCGCAATGTGGAAAGAAACTCAACTCCCGGCGTTGCAACAACCCCAACCGAGGTCACCCCAAGTCCCTTGATAAAATTACGACGAGACATGGCACTTGATTTTCCGCCAGGCTTCTTCTTGTCCTGAGAATTGCTCATTCGACATCTCCTCAAATTTGAAATACTGTGTTAACGATCTGCGTGAGGGCCTCGAAGCATCTAGCGCGTGCCGGGCTTCATCCCGGGACACAGGCGCAGGAGGCGCCAAAGGAATAAAAAAAAGTACCGCTCAAATCCAGCCTAATAATGTAGAAGTACGGAAGGTGTAAGTTGGCTCGCTGAATCTGAAGCATTCAGGTCAATTATACAAAAGCGATTTATTGCCAAAAAGTCAAGAGGGATATTGAGAAAGCCGCTGTTAATGTTCAGCACGACCTTTTTTGAGTGTAGGGCACAGAGGCTGTCGATTAAGCCAAATCTAAATTTTCTAAAATCACAGCATGCTATGGCGAATTTGGCAGTTTTGCGATTCGTGATATTGTTACTGCTTACAGGAAATTATCATCCCTTTTTCAATACTGATCGCCCACGCCACCCATTGGCCGTGATGAGATAAACTAATGTCAATGTTGGCCCTGTGATCATCAAGAAACAAAAAGGGCGGCAGCGTTTTCTTCGAGGACAACGGACGAATAATTTGCAGTCGCATGACATCAATTCCAAGCGCTCCGGCAATGGCCAGTTTGCAGTTGTGACGCACCAAAGCCGACCAGAGCGACTTGACCGTTTCCATTTCTCTTTTAGAAAAAACAAATCCCAAGGCGTCCCCGGACAGCCACTTTTGATTCAACGACGCATCAAACCGTTCAGTACTGGCCTGTTGAAAATATTCGGTCTCGTGCAGACCACAAGAGCCGAATGCGTGTATTTTATCTGCATTCACTACAACTTTCAGTTGAATTGCAAACGTCTCAAAACAAACGCGGCCACGTAAAGTACACATGCCGGCAGCCAGATTAGTCAAATCTTCAAACTCGGTAATAAATTTTTTGTGGGAAAAAACCGGTGGTGAGTCAATTTTCGAAATAATTTTGTAGGCGGTTTCTTTGGCTGCCCACATTATCCAGAGCGTTTTATCAGGATTGGCTGACTGCAGGATTGCAGCTTTTTCTTCAGGGTGAAAAACGCGATTAACGAACCGCGTGTCTTTTGATTTATTGATGCAAGCGGGAAGGGTTAGATCAACAACATCATTGCCCACAAGTAGCAAAATATGCTTGTTCCATTAAGGCGAGTTGATTAACAATTTGCTCGGCCACGTCTTTGGTTGCCCGCAAACCTGCATGCACACTTTCGGGCTTGATCATGGTCATTTCGAGATGAAAACGGGCACCGCGTTTGGGCATACCGCTGTATGTTTCCTGATTATGACCGCGCAAATAGATACAAAGGACATGGCAATCTTTTACTTTATTTACCAGACGACCAACACCGTACGAAAAACCTTCAACGTCTACCCGGCCGGTGCGACTGCGTCCCCCTTCGGGAAAAACAGTAACCGGATGCCCTTTTCGCAGCAAATACGTAACTTTGTCCAGAGATTTTTTTACTGCCTCTCTGTTTCCCCCTCTGTCAATAGGCACGCAACTGCCCAGATAACAAAGGGTGCGCAGGAAAAAGTTATTGTAAAAATTCGCTCGCTCTGGTAAATTCCATGAAAAAAACTTAAATGAGCGCATATACGTCCAGACAGAAACCAAACTCCAGTTGATAATTGCAGAATCGATTTTGGTCAAGTGGTTAGAGCATACTAGAACCGGGCCTTCAACTGACTTTTTGAGTTGCTTGTACTGCTTGCGGATTTGGTGCAATTGCTCAACTTTATAGCGGGCGCCAAAACGCATAATCCCGATTAAAGCACTGCCCCAGACTGGAAATGTAATCCAGCCTGCCAAATGCTGAATTCTTAACGAAAGTTTTTCACGAAATCTGATATCCACGATGCTTTCCCGGAGTAGGATTATAATTTGGACACAATTAATTTGACGCCATCACCGACCGTAATAACGCTATCGGCATCATCGTCGTCAACCTCAATATCAAAAACATCCTCGAAATCAAGAACGATATCAACGAGTCTAGCCGAGTTGATTTTAAGGTCATCCAGTATCGATGTTTCCATGTTGATTTTATCGGCAGGCAAGTCAGACTTGCTATATTTTGAGAGAATTTCTACTACTTTTCCAAAAACTTCATCTTGTGTCATGTGCGCCTCAGTAATTTTTGCCCTCAATGAATGCGATTCATTTAATGTAAAACATAACAAAAAAAAAATCAATAACCAACAATTCTTTTTTTATCCACGCCACTTTTTTATCAGCAAACAGGCATTTACATCGCCAAATCCAAAGCTTGCCTTAGCGAGTATGTCCAGTTCAGATGTTTCGCGCGTCTTTTGTACAATGCTGGCCGCGTAAGGTTGCAGCTTCTCATGTAAGTCCTCACAATTTACTGACCCGTGCACAAACCCTTTATAAACCTGTAAAACACAAGCGACCATTTCCAAACCACCGGCAGCTCCCAGACCGTGTCCAACCAACGATTTGGTGGCATTGGTCAGAGGGAATTTATCAATTGAAACATCCAATGCTTTCTGCCAGTTATTGAATTCGTAGGGGTCTGCAAACGTGGCTGTCAAGTGGCCGTTGACGGCATCCACATCGTTGCCGTTGATACCGGACTCCCTGAGCGCGTCACGAATACAGCGCTGAACACTGGTTGGATTAGGCGCTGTCATACTGCCGCCCATTCGATGTCCACCGCAATTTATCGCACCGCCCAAAATCTCAGCATAAATTCGTGCATTTCGCTCCAGAGCACTTTCAAGGCTTTCCAGCATAAGCACTCCGGCGCCTGAGCCAGGAATAAATCCGGCAGCGCTGGCACTCATCGGCCGCGAGGCTTTTTCAGGAGCATCATTGAAATTCCGATTCAAAACGCGCATGGCATCAAATCCGGCCCAAGTGTACTGAGATGCTGCCTCGCTGCCACCTGCTAACATCCGTTTCGCCCGACCACTTTGAATGCGGTACATGGCTTCAATGATGGCTTCAGTGCCTGTGCTACAGGCGCAGCTATTGGTGGTAACCTGATTGCCAAGCGCCAGCAAACCGGCTATTTTAGCTGAAATACCACTGCCCATCACCTGCTCAACAATGGTGCTGCCCAGACGCCGACTCTTGCCGCTGTCGGTCAGTGGAACCAACCGCTCGCCGGTGGTGTCCATACCGCCAATGCCCGTCCCGACAATGGCGCCCGTATCCCAAAACACCTCATCTGAGTCTTCAGCAGGCACTTCAAATCCGGCATCCACCCAGGCATCGATGGCTGCAATGCCGGCAAATTTGATATTGGAATTCATGGCCATCAGTTGCTCTTCCGTGAAATATTTCTGGCTCAATCCATCCACATTTTCCGGCACACCTGCCACACGGCAACCAAATTTCAATTCCTCTAGTAATGGCTGAAAGCGAATGCCGCTTGTCCCGTTTCTTAGCGCAGTTTCATACGCATCCAGACCGTGACCATTCGGGGCAATAATACCCATGCCCGTGACTACAATTCTTCTGCTCATTTTTCTTTTACTCCGATTCCTGCGATAGTGCCACTACAAACAACCGTGCCATCATCAAGTTTCATTTCAGCCGATACTTTAAGCTTCAGCCGCCGAAAATATACTTTTTTTGCGGTGATCGTCACCCGATCTCCCGGACGAACCATGCCGGAAAATTCAACCTCGGCATCAGTAAAAACCGTTAGCGTCTTTTGCAGTTCTTCAACAGACATTTGCGACGAGGCGAGATAAATACCAAATGCAACCACACCGGTTTGCGCCAAAGTTTCCAACAAAATAACCCCGGGTGTTATCGGGTTTCCGGGAAAATGCCCGGCATAAAAGCTCTCGTCATTTTTGAATGTGTACGTGGCAACAATTCCCTCTTCGCTTAATTCTGTAATATCATCGATAAAACGAAACGGCGCTTGTTGCGGCACAAATTCTAAAATTTCTTCTTTTGTCATTTTTCTGATTCAATAATTTTAGCGTGAGTATTGAACAGCGAAGGCTGTTGAGTACAAAACTGCTTTCAACTCGCAGTCACTTTGCATCGCGTCAGGCTCTGTTCATAATTCCACCAACTGCGTTCTTTGATTTGTTGGGATAATCCGAATAAGCGATTCCAGTGAAAACGCCAACCTTGGCATCTTTTACAGTATAAATAAGCTCGTTATCCACCAAAACATTGCCATTGCCGACAATGAGAGAAGCCTCGCCGCCTTGCACCACGGTAAATCGCCTCACCTCAATTTCATAGCGAACAACTTTGTTATGGGGGCGGATTTGACCTTCAAAAGCCACTTCTTTACACCCCAAAGCACGCCCGAATCCCTTGCTGCCATTACACACGCAATAAAATCCAAGAAGCTGCCAAATCGCATCGACTC
Source organism: Candidatus Zhuqueibacterota bacterium (assembly GCA_029262005.1). GTDB lineage: Bacteria > Zhuqueibacterota > Zhuqueibacteria > Oceanimicrobiales > Oceanimicrobiaceae > JAJDAG01. Next base: position 7,473 of record JAJDAG010000097.1, read on the forward strand.
CGAGGCAGCCCGGTTGCACCGGATCGCCATCAAAATGACACTGAAAAAACCACTCATCGAGTTGAATATCTTTTTCAGCTATCATTCGACCGCGTTTTCCCGCCTTTTCAAGCTCCAGGATGCGGTCTACCATGAGAAAAGGCGGAGTTGGCAGTTTTGAAAACTCCTCAGGTGGGTCGATTACCAATTTGCCGTAAGAAAAAGCAAGCAATTCCTGCTTGCTAAAATGCGTGCGGTTTAGAAATTCTTCGTAGCTTATTTGCATATTAAACCGGCCTCAATATTTAGGTCATTTCCGCGAGTCAAATGGCTAAAATGACCGCCGTGTCAGCTTCATTCAATCTTCTGCAAACTCAATGGCCATGCTGGACCATGTTAGGCCTGCCCCGACAACAATGAGCGCCAGTTTGTCTCCGGCCTTGAATGATTGCCAGTTCTGGCTCAACACAATCGGCGCACCTGCAGCGCCGGTGTTGCCAAACTTATCTACATTATAATAATGTCTGTTTGCACGAATGCCACAACGCTCAGACACTGATTCCAACATTATTAAATTTGCCTGATGGCCAATAAAAAACAGATTTTCGTTCCGGGATTCATACTGCATTTGGATTTCGCGAAAGCATTTGACCGTGCGCTTAATCGCAAACGTCTGAACTGTGGCGCCTTCCTGAGAAAAATGCCCCAATCGCGGAATCGTCACTTTGTCCCACCCGCGTGGGCTTGATGTCATGGTATGAAAAACCGCTCTTGCACGGGACGGCGCTCGTGTGGAAATAACAGCCGCACTGGTGCCATCACCCCACAAAACAGCGGTGTTTCTATCATCGTAGTTGATGGTTCGGGTGTTGTTTTCGGGAGAAACAAGCAGAACAAACTCGGGTAGTGCATCCGGCCGCATTTGGGACAAATAATACATTTGTGCGCCAAAACTGGAGCAGGCGGAATTCAAATCAAATGCCTGAGCTTCGATGCCAAGCGCGGCGGCAATAGTGCACGCTTCTGCCGGGGTCACCGTGTCCGGGGAACAACCGCCGACGATAACCAGGCCGATTTGTTCGGCCTCAATTCCAGCATTTTTCAGAGCTAACTCGGCGGCAAATTTGCCTGTTTCAGCATTGCTGTAGCATGAAGCGACAATGGCCTCTCGAGTGTCTTCATTTCTGGTTTCGGCTATGTAATCGAGCGGCAAAACAGTCCGGCGCTCGCGTATACCAACGCGTTCCAAAATCCACTCGTCGCTGGTGCCGATATCCAGCTCTTCGAGAAACTTGTTATCAATTATATTGTCCGGATGCCAATGCCCGAGACCGTGAATATAAATCATAATATTTTCATTCGTATCGCGCCGGCCTTTTTTAATACAGCAAGCGCTTCAAATTATGTTTAAGAACCGGAGTTTGATGTGATTAACAATAAAAGGGACCACAAGGAAGTCAAAAACCTCAAATGACAGTTCAGCACTTCTTCAACTAACCGCTAATATGTTCACCGCCATCAACACGAATAATATTGCCGTTGGCCCAACCCGCTTCATCCAGACACATGAGAAAGATAAAGTCGGCAACATCGCCAGGTGTGGTAATTCGATTAAATGGATTTCTGGTCTTGGCAGTTGCTTTTAAATGCTGACTGCCGGGAATCAAACGCAAAGCCGGGGTGTCAGTCACACCAGCCTGGATGATGTTTGCCCGAAGTCCGTACGGCGCATACTCGGTTGCAATGGCTCTAACCACAGCCTCTAAAGCAACCTTTGCTGCCGAGACGGCCGCATAACCACGCCAGGCAACTTCATTGCCCTCACTTGTCATGCCGAGAATGCGTGCATCTGCGGAAAAAAGCTTTCTCTCAAAGATAGCCTGGACCCAAGTTGCCAGACTGGTCCCCATACTATGCACGGTAAGAGAAAAATCTTCGTCGTGCAGCAACTCTTCATCATTATAAGCAGGCGGGGTTGAAATGTTTGCCAGTTCAGCATGACCGGCTGCAAAATTTTCATCAATAACCGCTTGCAACTTCTCATTGTTAACACCAAGTTCATTACTGATTTTTGCAATCAACTGTTGTTGACTTTCTTTTCTTGAGCCATCCTGAGACACGAGCAATTTCAGATTGCCGTAAGCGATGGAATGCATCAACATGCGCACTACGCCATTTTGCCCGAGGGCTGGTTTGAGGCCGTCGAGAACCGTAGCAATTCCTTCGGCTGCAAGCGCATTAACATTATAAGTCAGCAGTTGCACACCGGTCTTGCGAATCTCATCAAATTCGGGTTCAATGCGTTTCATTGCGCCTTTTCGATCACGGTGCACGATGCATATGTTCATGCCGTGGCGGCTCAACTTTTTCGCCGTAGCCAAACCGAAACCGCTTGATCCACCCAGAATCAGCGCCCAATAGTTCTCATCAAAACGTGTCATTCTATCCTTCAAAATTATTAAATAACTTCAACAGTGGTAGTGAATTTGTGAGAAAAAAGCAACACGTTTTTAAAAAAACAGGAATATCATCAGCCGTTTCCGCTATTGCATTGCCGTGATAAAGGCATACCCAAAACCCCTGAAGAAAACACAATTAAAACAGGCTCGCAAGAACAAATCCTAATTCAAACAGAAGGCATTCGATGGAAGAAGTCTTTTACAAACCAAAACTGCCACACACTTAAAAGTGCACGGCAGTTGCCATACAATTGGCGACAAATCGGTTTTTATTTTGCCATCAACGCTGCCTTCATATATTCCCGCTTCATCCTGGCAATATGAGAAATGGAATTCTGCTTCAGGCACACGGCGTGATTTGAGCAGTCGCCAAACTTAAAGTCATTTTTATGTGAAATCACTACTCAGTGGATTCAAAATCCTAAGACTTTTCTCGATTAGCTGATCATGCTGCATGTCTTCAGAATACAGAGCGGTGCAATCACTCAATAAACCAGTCGCAACCACAAGGCTATCCCAATACGAGTACTTATAGTGCCTGCTGATATCAATCGCTTTAAGAACATGCGCACTTTCTATCTCGCTAACCTCAAATGTCGTCACCATTTCAACAACAATATCCTGGCTTTCTCGCTCTGTGCAGTATTTCTTTCTGACCAAAACATTGTAAAGTTCACCGAGCACTTGAGTGCTTATTAATATCTCCTCGAACCGGTCTTCAATAAGCACCCTTAATTTTTGATATTTTTCTTCCGGATTCTTCGAGTACAAATATACCCAAAGATTTGTATCGATCAATATTTTACCGCTCATGCAAATCTTCTCGTTGAAACTTATGATTTGGGCGTAGCTCGAATGAATGCTTTTCTAAAAGTTCAAAAAATCGTCCTTTTTGAACTTTTTTCATTTCCTTCTCAACAATGAGAACTTTAAATTTTTTCCCTTCTTTATCAAAGCCCAATTTCTTATCAAGAATGAGAACCCCGTTTTTGTAAGTAGCATTCAATATAGTTTGCATGATCTTATTTCCCAAAACGTTACTTCCCTAATCAGTTACTCATTTCTGGTATAAAAATAGCATAACTTCATCTAATTTTCCAGAATTTTCTTTCCTATTTTGCCATCAACGCTGCCTTCATATATTCCCGCTTCATCCTGGCAATATGAGAAATGGAAATCTGCTTCGGGCACACGGCTTCGCACTCGGCGTGATTTGAGCAGTCGCCAAAACCCTCAGAATCCATTTGCTCGACCATAAGCAGAACACGTTCAGCGCGCTCAGGATGCCCCTGTGGCAGCAACGCCAGTTGAGAAATCTTTGCAGCCGTAAACAGTGAAGCCGAGGCATTGGGGCATGCAGCAACACAGGCAGCACAACCGATGCATGATGCTGCATCCATCGCTTCATCTGCAACAGACTTGGAAATAGGAATGGCGTTTGCATCCGGGGCGCCACCGGCATTCATGGAGACGTAGCCACCGGCCGAAATAATGCGGTCAAACGCTGTTCGGTCCACCACCAAATCTTTGATAACCGGGAACGCCTGTGCACGCCACGGTTCAATTGTGATTGTATCGCCATCCTTGTACTCGCGCATGTGCAACTGACAAGTGGCGGCACCATTCCAGGGCCCGTGTGCCACACCATTTATGACCAAACTGCACATGCCGCAAATACCTTCCCGACAATCGTTATCGAACTCAATCGGGTCTCCGTCTTCGGCCAAAAGTTTCTCATTTAACACGTCCAGCATTTCCAGAAAAGACATGTGGGTAGAAACAGTTTCAAGCGTGTAGGCTACCAACCCGCCCGTGCTGTTTGTATCTTTCTGCCGCCAGACTTTTAAGTTTAATGTCATCGTTTCCATCAGATACTTTTCCTATGGTAAAAATTTAATCGAAACGTCTGTGCACAAATCATTATTTATAACTTCGTTGCGTCAACTTTACATTCTTAAACTCGAGACTTTCTTTGTGCAGATTTGGCGCTTTGCCTTCTCCGGTATATTCCCAGGCTGTAACGTGAGAGAAATTCTCATCATCGCGCAAAGCTTCACCTTCTTCTGTTTGCGACTCCTCCCGAAAGTGACCGCCGCAGGACTCTGTTCGTTCCAAAGCGTCCCGCGCCATCAATTCAGCCAGCTCAAAATAGTCTGCCACACGCGTGGCAAATTCCAGATTTTTGTTGAGGCTCGCCTTATCGTTTGGCACTTTCAGCTCGCTCCAGAACTCAGTTTTAAGCTCCGGAATTTCTTTAAGTGCCGTATTCAACCCCTTTTCATTGCGGGCCATACCGACATTATTCCACAAGTTCAAACCAAGTTGCCGAGAAAAATCGGTCACTGTTTTTTTACCATTAATTGAAAGCAATTTGTCTATCTGAGCATTGACCTCCTCTTCAGCATCCTGAAACTCGACGCTGTCAATGGCGGTACCACTGACTCCGGCATTAGCAAGATAATCACCAAGGGTGTAAGGAATCACAAAATATCCGTCAGCCAGGCCTTGCATCAGAGCGCTGGCGCCCAGACGATTAGCGCCATGATCAGAAAAATTGGCTTCGCCAAGTACGAACAAACCCGGTACATTGCTCATTAAATTATAATCAACCCAGAGGCCACCCATGGTGTAATGCACAGCCGGGAAAATTCGCATCGGCACTTTGTAGGGATTTTCACCGGTAATGCGCTCGTACATATCGAACAAGTTACCGTATTTATCCCGTACCGTATCTTCGCCCATGCGTTCGATGGCATTGGCAAAATCGAGGTAAACCGCGAGACCAGTATCGCCGACGCCCTTTCCCTCATCGCAGGCATTTTTGGCATTTCTCGATGCCACATCACGCGGCACCAGGTTGCCAAAACTCGGATAGCGACGTTCCAAATAATAATCGCGTTCATCTTCAGGAATCTCGTTGGGCTTGCGGGTGTCTCCCTTCTTTTTCGGCACCCAGACGCGGCCATCGTTGCGCAGACTCTCACTCATCAAAGTCAGCTTCGACTGGTAATCTCCGGAAACCGGAATACAAGTCGGGTGAATTTGTGTATAGCACGGATTGGCAAACAAAGCCCCGCGCTTGTGACACCGCCAGGCCGCGGTCGCATTTGAGTTCTTGGCGTTCGTCGAAAGGTAGAAGACATTGCCGTAACCACCCGTGGCCAGCACAACTGCATCGCCGGCAAACGATTTGATTTCACCGGTCACCAGATTGCGCGTAACAATACCCTTTGCATGGCCATCTTTGACTACGAGATCAAGCATTTCGTAACGTGGAAACATCTTGACTTTGCCGGTTTCCACCTGACGCATGAGCGAACTGTAAGCGCCGAGCAGAAGCTGCTGCCCCGTTTGGCCACGGGCATAAAATGTACGTGAAACCTGGGCGCCGCCAAATGAACGGTTATCCAACAACCCGCCATACTCACGCGCAAACGGCACCCCCTGTGCCACACATTGATCGATAATATTATTGCTCACCTGGGCCAACCGGTAAACATTGGCCTCGCGGGAACGGTAATCACCACCTTTGACGGTGTCGTAAAACAGTCGCCAGATGCTGTCGCCATCATTCGGATAGTTTTTCGCTGCGTTTATGCCGCCTTGCGCCGCAATACTGTGTGCCCGGCGCGCAGAATCCTGAATACAAAAGTTCAACACATTGTATCCCATTTCGCCAAGCGAAGCCGCGGCCGCGCCACCAGCCAAACCGGTGCCGACAACGATAACCGTGTATTTCCGCTTGTTCGCCGGATTCACCAGCTTAAGATCAAATTTATGTTTATCCCACTTTTCAGCCAGTGGGCCATCAGGTGTTTTTGAGTCGAGGGTCATGTCTACGCTCCTGTAAAATAGATCCAGATTGGAATGCCAATAAAGCCTGCTGCCAAAACTACCGCTATGAAAATGCCGACAGAATGAATAAGCGGCGAATAGCGCGGATGGTTTCCCCCCATTGATTGAAAAGTGCTCCAAAAGCCGTGGCGCAAATGAAAGCCAAGAAACAGCAGGGTACCCACATACCAGACAACATACACCGGATTGCTGAACGTTTCCCACACAAGTTTGTGCAGGTCGCGCATGACAACGCCGTCAACGGTCATGGCGTATTCCGGCCCATATTTAAACGTCTTAATGTGAATTACCAGAAAAATGAAGGTGAGCAGGCCTGAATAAATCATGGTCGTTGAAGCAAATGTCTTTTTGCTGGCCCCACCGGCATCACCTGACTGCCTGTAACCAGAAGGACGTGCCGCCTTTTTGCCCAGCGCAACAGAAATGCCTGAGACAACATGCGCCAACAGAATCGCAATCAGGACGAACTCTGCCACAATCAGGATGTTACCAAAACTGATAAGAAAATGCCCGTATTGATTATAAGGCACAGGGTCTGTGCTGTACAGCAAAAAATTCCCCAGCAGGTGCTCGAGCAGAAAAAAGACCATGGCCAACCCTGTTAGGGCCATGACGTACTTCTTCCCCACTGAGCTCCCGAGAATCTTGGATAAAGGAAGCATAATTCAGGCTCCGGAATTAGATGTGTTTTTTATGAGTATAACGATTAGTGGCAAGAAACCCTTTCCAATTTTTGCCGGTGGAATATAAGTTAACTGAAAATAAAAATCAAGGGTGAGCGAAGCGTTATGTGGTAAATATCGCCGGGATATGAAAATAAGTGACGGCGATTCAGGGTTCACACCTGGCTGTTGGCATTAGCAGACGGTTTGTGTGGATAAAAAGGCCCAGTACAGATCGCCCGAAAATTCGATAACACTCTGTAATTGAGTTTGTAAGGGATTGTTGGGAAACAAATTTGGCGCAACTACTACATTCTCCTTTGCACTACTGCCACTTTCAAGGTTTTCTGCAGGCCGAGTTCCGGCGCTTCGATGTGTGCCAGGTAAATGCCCGAAGCCACAAACTTGTTATTTTTGGTCAGCAAGTCCCAGCGCAGGAAAGGCGAGTCATTGTTTTTTTCCAGCGTGCGAATGCGTATGCCCGACAATCTGTAAATACGAATTCGGACGTGATTCGGCAAATGGGTAAAGGTGACAAACTGCTCTTCGCCGAACCGCGACGACTCAAGTGAGTTGTGAGCAAAGTAGGGATTGGGGAAGACATTGGCTGCCTCGAAATTTTCAGCCTGCAGGGTAAGAGTTTGCTCAGAGGTCAAGCCACCGGTTCTGATGATGAAAACATCTTCGATGCTGTTCGGAGTGGCGGCCACCGAGTCTGCCGGCGGGCTGAAAACCCGTACCATGATGCCGTTTACAATTGGGAAGTTGTAGCCGCCACTCTGACTGTATTGATGGTCGAGCACGACTGCCTGTGTGGATAAATCGGTCACATGCCAGAAAAACCGCGATTGCTTATCCTGGTCAAAAGTAACCTCGTAATCATGGCCGGTGACTTGTTCAGGGAAGACAACATCCCACAAAACCAAACCATCACTGTGGCCTGCGCTGTGTTCTGCTTCCCGGTCAAAAACAAAATGGGCATTCTCCCCAGCGCCGGGAACAACCTCGATAAAACTAACTTCCGGAATGAATTTGCTGGTGAGAATATCTCCGGGATAGGCTGTAAACCAGTCATTCCTAACAGCAGGGGTGTTTTCATTCTGACTAATTCCATTGTGGTCAATGTAGAAAGCGGTAACGCCAAATGTATAAGGATTGCCGAGCTGAACCGGGAGTCCGGTGAATGCGTCGTGGGTAACTCTCAGGTGTAGTGAGGCGCCTTCCGGGTTTGCCAACGCTGTTGAGTCCATATTATTGACTGCTGGATAGATGAGGACACGACCTTGTTTCCTGTCAACATAAAAATTGCCGATTTCGTTGTCAAGATCAAAGCGTGCAATGATTTTCGAGTTTTCAACCTCATTCACTGAATCAGCCGGCACATTGGAGTGGAATTGCTTGACCACAAAACCTTCAAAACGGTAGTCGAAGCCAGAATTTTGCCGGCGAAGTGTCAGGTGACTTTCTACGGGCAATAGCAAATCGATAAAATGATTGCCTGATTCATCTTTGCCACTGCGGCTGATGAATTTTGCTGACGGGGGCTCGAATCTGTTGAAATTGCTGTCAAAGAATCCCTGAACTTTGCGGTCGAGCTCTTTGGCAACGTTGATGCTCTCCAACTCATCATTGCCTCGGCCAACAACAAACGCCGTGACAATATCCTGGACATCGCCAACATCCATGCGGAAGGGACCGGTGTTAACATGCATTCTTTGGTCGTCACCACCTGTTTGCCTCCAACCGGTGCCGGACACCGGATCGCCGGAAAACCGAAACAAAGGGTTATCCTGTGCTGTGCCGCCAATCCCCCAGTACAAAGGATTGACGATATCGCATTGTTGTCCAAGCCCTTGCATAAGGCATCTTATTTCATCTGCTGTATCTGGGCCATAGTAATAATGCGATAGAGTGGTAAAAGAACTCATCCCAAGTACTTTATGATTGGGAATCACTTCAACGCCCAGATTGGGCCCCAGAACGCGCCGTGCCGTATCGCCGGGGGAAGCGACCACAGGTCCCTGGAGAATATCAACCAAAAAACAGGGTGGGTTTTGGCCATAGCGTTCATCCGGGCCTTCGTTGTAAGTATAACCGGCGTTCAGAAGTGTATCACAGCCAACCAGATCATCAGTGTAACTACCCAAATCCGGATCGTGCCACGAGGTAAAGTAGATGTCCTCAAGTGGTCTTGTGCCTTTGTTAATCAGCCGGAAACGAATAAATGCTGTGCTGCCCAGCGAGGAACCGGCTGCATAAGCCCAGGCCGTTACATGAATCTCCATACCAACGATTCTGGCGCCAGGCCATGCCCGGATTCCAACTTCAACGCCATCGTTTATAGCAAACCACAACATTTGATCACCAAGCAAATCCGGTTTGTCAATGTCGGGATTGTAAATTCTGTCGCCATCCAAATCGACAAAATCGGCGCCCTGCTTGACTGCATCGGCCCAGTCAAGATACGCCTCGGAACCCGGACCATCCTCTGATTTCACCTGATAGATTTTTGCAAATGGGTCATTGCGGTCACCACCAACCGGGCCTTCAATATAATCCTGCACACGAGAAGCAGACGCAACACCCGAGGCCCACAGTTCGCCATCAATCACACCACTGACCAAGAAACCACTGGAAAATAAAAAGTGAATGTCTGAACCGGCAGGATATTCTCCGTAACGACCGTGCAGCGGGCCTTCTAAATCGTCGCCGGCATCTGCAATGACACCGTTGTTAGCAAAGGGAAGGCTGAGCTGGTTTCCCTGAAGATATTTTACGTCACCGATTACTTTAGATTTGTGCAGTGTGGCTGATTTTTCGTATTTGTCGCTTTGTCCAAGGGCAGTTGAAATCAACACTGCGATGCAAAAAAGGAAAGTGATAATTGGTTTCATGGCTCCTTCCTCCAATTCTTTTTTGTCCATACTCATATTTCTACAAACAAATTGCCCGGAAAACTGCGCTACCGGCACCTGCCCCAACACTCTTGCAGCACGGCCACTTTCAAGGTTTTCTGCAGGCCGAGCTCCGGCGCTTCGATGTGTGCCAGATAAACGCCTGAAGCCACAAACAGGTTATATTCGTTTATCAAGTCCCAGCGCAGGAAAGGTGAAGCATCATTTTTCTCAAGCGTCCGAACCAGTTTGCCGGAAATGGTGTAAATGCGAATGCGAACCTGATTCGGCAAATGTGTAAAGGTAACAAAGCGCAACTCACTGAACCGGGACGACTCCATTGAATTGTTGGCAAAATAGGGATTCGGGAACACATTGACTTTTGCGAAATTCTCGATCTGCATGAAGTAAGTACTTTTCTCAAGATTCAAGGCGCTGGTTCTGATTAAGAAAACATCTTCCGGACTATTTGGAATGGCAGTCACTGAGTCTGCCTCAGGGCCGAAAACCCGCACCATAATTCCGTCCTTTATCGGGAAATTGTAGCCGCCGCTCTCGCTGGTCTGCTGGTCGAGCACAACGGTTTGTGTGGTCAAGTCTGTCAAACGCCAGAATGTACGGGAATAATCATCGAGGTGAAAAGTAACTTCGTAATCGTCGCCGGTAAGCTGCTCCGGGAAGACGACGTCCCACAAAACAAAACCATGGCTCTGCCCGGCTGTGCGTTCGGCTTTGCGGTCAAAAACGAAATGTTCATTTTCACCTTCGCCGGGAAACACATCGATAAAACTGACTTCAGGAACGAGTTCGCTGGTAAGAATGTCGGCGGGATATTCGCTAAACCAGTCATCCGTCGCGGTCGCTGTGTTTTCGTTCGGAACAATGCCTTTGTGGTCAATGAAAAAAGCCGTGACGCCAAAAGTGTAGGGGTTGCCTAATTGTACCGGCAAATCAGTAAAAGCATCGTGCGTCACTCGCAGGTGCAACGAGGCACCGGCGGGGTTGGCCAAGGCAACTGAATCCATGTTGTTCACTGCAGGATAGATGAGAATTCGGCCTTTTTCGTCATCGACATAAAAATCGCCAATTTCATTGTCGAGGTCAAAGCGGGCAATGACTTTCGAGTTTTCCAGGCCGTTCACTGAATCAACCGGCACATTGGCGTGGAACTGCTTAACGACAAAACCCTCGAGGCGGTAGTCAAAGCCAAAACTTTGCCGGCGCTCTGTGAGATGATTTTCCACCGGCAAAAGGAGGTCGATAAAATACCGGCCCAACTTGCCCTTGCCGCTGCGGGCAATGAGCTTTGCCGGTTGCTGTGGTTCAAATATGCTGAAATTGCTATCAAAGATGCCTTGAACTTTGCGGTCGATCTCTTTGGCAACGGTTATGCTCTCCAGCTCATCATTGCCACGGCCAATTACAAACGCCGTGACAATATCCTGAACATCGCCTACATCCATGCGGAACGGGCCGGTGTTAACATGCATTCTTTGGTCATCACCGCCTGTTTGCCGCCAATCCGTGCCGGTAACCGGCTCGCCGGAAAACCAGAACAAGGGATTATCCTGCGCAGATCCACCAATGCCTCTGGTCAAAGGATCGAAGATATCCCCATCATGTGTAAGTCCTTGCATTGCATTTCTGATTTGATATAAGGAACCATAATAGTTTACTCCGCTTGGATCTCCCTGTATGCCAACCGTAAACGAACTCATCCCAAGTACTTTGTAATCAGAAATGACCTCAACGCCCAGATTGGGTCCCAGAATACGCCGCGCCGTATCGCCCGGCGAGGCAACCACGGGTCCTTGAAGAATATCGACGATAAAACAGGGTGGGTTTTGGCCATAGCTGTCATCCGGGCCTTCGTTGTAAGCATAACCGGCATTTAATAGCGTATCACACATCGGTGTAGCCTCCAAGATCCGGATCTTGCCATGAGGTGAAATACATGTCTTCAATTGGCCGCGTGCCTTTGTTAATCAGTCGAAAACGAATAAAGGCCGTGCTTTGTAGAGAAGAACCAACACCGGCATAAGCCCAGGCTGTTATTTGAATTTCCATACCAACAATTTGTGAGCCTGGTACCATGCGAGCAGCAGGTAAAATCCCGTCATTAATGACAAACCAGAGCATCTGGTCGCCGAGCAAGTCCGGTTTGTCAATATCTGGATTGTAGCTTCCGTCGCCATCCACATCGACAAAATCAGCGCCTTGATTTACGGCATCAGCCCAGTCAAGATATGCTTTAGATCCGGGGCCGTCCTCTGATTTCACCTGATAAATCTTCACGAGCGGGTCGTTGCGATCGCTGCCAACCGGGCCTTCGAAATAATCCTGAAGTCGCATGGCTGAGGCCACACCTGAAACCCACAGGTCACCATCTGCGAAACCACTGAGCCAGAAACCGCTGGAAAATAAAAAGGTAATGTCGGAGCCTGCAGGATATTCTCCGTAATGATACTCAAATTCGGCTGCGTCTGCAATGACGCCGTCATTAACGAAGGGAATGCTCAGGTGGTTGGCCCGGAGAATTTTAACGTCTCCGATTATCTTAGACTTGCCCAATGTAGTGGATTTTTGGTATTTGTCGCTTTGTCCGTGGGCGGTCGACAGCAAAACTGTGAAACAAAAAAAGAAGGTGATAATTGGTTTCATGGCCATCCTCCTGCAATTCTTTCATGATTAGTAGTGGGTTTGGGAAGAACTTCGCACATAAGTCAATTTTCTGCACGGCCTTACTGGTTTATACAACAGTCATGGAAACTTATTCCCTGGCAAAAAACCGAATGATCTTCATAACGCAACCTCCTTATTTAACCTGAGTTCGACATAACGCGTGACCGTACAAACCCTTGGAATTCTCTCGGGACCGTCCCCAAAATCCAAAAGAAGGCGTCACTTCGAACGCCGGTTCTTTCGGCGGAGAAATCCGGAGTGAGCAATTTTGTTACCGCATAAACAAATGTTTGGCGTCGATTCTCATCTATCCGCACAGATTTCTCACACACGATAAAAAGACGTCGTGGTTCGAAATGACAAGTCCTTTTTTATGTTCACACAGAGGTATCCCGTTACATCGAACTCACGTTATTTATTAAAGAGGCATTAACGTATAAGCATCTGAATTGCATGCTCTGCTGAGCCGATGGTCTGCGAAATTTTGTTTTGTTAAATAGGAGCACTCTCAATATAGGACAATGCAAATATTTATGCAATTGGAAACCTTGTCTCCGGGCTGCAACCTGTGTAAAAAGAGGTTGACAATGAGACGCTATATTGGTTTATTACATCGGACAAATTTTCAAAGTTGTCTCAGGCTTAAGCAAGAACTCACACAATCTGAATTCGATGCCAAGTATCCCATTTCCAGCTTAGCGCCCTGGCCTTCCTCCAGGCTACATCCGGCGCTTGAGATATTTGACTTTCGTTCAGGTTCTACGACTGCACACTTGTGCGCAGTAAACAAGTAAGTTGCCTTAGCTGCGGGCTACAACGAGTGGGAACTCATTTCGAGGGGGTTGTTCATGCTTACTTTGTTAAAAATTTTGCTCACCGCGCTGACCTTTGTTTGCCTGCCCACGCAAGCTCAACTCGCCGCACAGGAGTCCGGTATTTGGGTGACCGGCAGGGGCACAGCCTACCTCAGCGACGACCTCACCGCGGCTGACGCCAAACTCAGAGCCCGACGTAAAGCACGCGCCGATGCTATCGAGCGGGCGCTCGGAGTCAACATCACTGCCGAAAAATTTTTACAGGAATTCGAAGTCTCCAGGTCTCAGGGTGAAGCCGGCGAAACCGGGGAGTCCTTTTCCAACTACATCCGCGAAAGCCGCCGCGGCCGGATCGTCGATGAAGAAGCGTGGCAGGAAAAATCCGAGCTTACTTATTTTGCCGACGGCGGCCAGGTGGTGAAATATGTCGCCCACAACCGGTTTCGCGTCCTGAAAGAAGAGAATCCGCCGGACCCGAATTTCAAGCTTGACCTTATGCTTTCCAAGAGCCAGTACCAGGAAGGTGAAGGCGTTGTTTTCAGCGTGAATGCAACACAGGATTGCTATCTGACTGTTTTTAATCTTGCCGCAAACGATTCGGTCTACTTGATTTTCCCAAACGTGGTTGAAAAATCGAGTAAGCAGAAAGCCAACCAGAAACGCACAATTCCTGGTTTTGGCTACTCTTTCACCACGGCGCTGCCCGCCGGTAAAGATGTGGCCATGGAATCGATCATTGCAGTGGCCAGCAAGGATTCACTGGTGTTTCACGGCAAGACCAGGCATCGGCCCGGAGAAGGCTACTCAGACATGTGGAAAACCGGTCTCAATGACGTTTGGCGCTGGGTCGCGGAAGTTGATGCGGACAGGCGGGTTGAGGCCATTGAATCTTTTAAAATTTATCGGTAAAATTCCAGCGCTGGTACAGGAGGACATAAAAATGCTGAAGTCAAGATACGTCATATTTTTGATAATTGCGGGGCTAATGCTCAGTGTTGATTCATTCACGAACACAGCTCAGGCCCAATGGTACAACGCCTACAAGAGTGGCTTGAAAGCCATGGACCGCGGTGACTGGCAGCAGGGTGTTTCCTGGCTTACCCAGGCCCTGAACAAGAAGTCAAAAGACACCAAAAAAATTCGGGCCAAGGGGGTCATGTTTATTGAGTACTACCCAAACCGCGAGTTGGGCATTTGCTACTTCAATCTTGGACAGGCGGAGAAAGCCTTGCATCATCTCACTACATCACTCCGGCAAGTCCGCACACGCCGGGCCACCAAGTACCTCACCCGCCTCTCCCGCGGCGACCACCCAAAGCCGGTCGCCAGCGAACCCGTCATCAGTGAACCCATCGTCAAGGCCGTGCCGCGCACACCGGTTTCGCGCAGGAAGCAACCGTCTCACCCGGCACAACTGGCTGTCAATCTGTTCTTTGTCGAACCCTCTAATAACGGTTTTCTCGACGCAGAAGAAGCAGGTAAAATTATTATCGATTTGAGCAACAAAGGCCGGGGCGATGCTTATGATTTGCAGGTAAAAGTCAGCACCGAAGGCGACGTCCCCGGACTCACAATTGGCTACCCGCGCAAGATCGACCACCTGGCGCCAGGCGTGCAGGAGTCTGTGGTTGTGCCCATCCAGTGCGGAGCCTCGGCTTCCTCCAGGCAGGTCAGACTCAAAATTGCGGTCAGCGAAGCCAACGGCTTTGATTTGGACCCGCCGAGCTACATGACCTTGAGTACCCAGGCCGGCTCACCGCCCGAACTGGTGATTTCTGAAATCGGCATCAACGACAATTCACAGAATCGACGGATTGAGCCCCGGGAGATGGTGGATATCACGGCCCGCATTAAGAATACAGGCCGGGGACAGGCCAGGCTGGTCAAGGCTTCCGTGCAAGCGGGTGCAAATGTTTTTCTAACGCCAGAGTCCAAAACTGCGTTCGACCTCGGCGACCTCGGACAGGGAGAATATAAGGACGTCACCTTTACGGTTTTCACCAACAGCAAAGCCAGCAGCGTCCCCGTGGACATTTTATTGACCGAATCCCGAGGCCGCTTCGACAAGACGCTGCCGCTCGATCTACCTTTCGGCAAACCCCAGGTTGCCAGCAAGGATTTCGTGGTCCGGGGCGGGACCGGCCCGGACAGCTTCAAGAGTACGCCGCTGACAGTGGACGTAGATCAGAACATTCCAAAGAGCCGGAACAAGAATTCTGACGCCATTGCTATCATTCTGGGCGTCGAGTCCTATTCCAGCATTCCCGGTGTGACCTTCGCCAAACGGGATGCCGCAATTTTCAAGGAATATGCGACTTCGGTGCTGGGTGTGCCCAACAGCAAGAATAATGTCTACTACAGAACAGACCAGGAAGTCACCAAGGGCGAGCTTCTGAAATTGTTCACCGGAAATGGCTGGCTCAAGAAACGCGCACATTCCACTTCCGATGTCTACATTTTCTTCGCCGGCCACGGCGCGCCTGACATTAAAGATGAGTCGCCCTACCTGATTCCGTTTGATGGCGATGCCAACTATCCGTCCCAAACCGGATTCAGCCTGGCCCTGATGTACGAAGAGCTGGCACGGCTCAACGCGAAGTCCGTGACGGTGTTTCTCGACGCTTGTTTCAGCGGTGGCACAAGAGAAAACCGGATGTTGCTTGCTGACGCCCGGCCGGTTTTAATCAAAGTCAAGAACCCAATTTTGTTGTCTGACAAACTGGTGGTCTTCTCGGCCTCGTCCGGCAGCGAAATCAGCAGCGGCTACCCGGACATGAAACACGGCCTGTTCACCTACTTTCTGCTCAAGGGACTGCGTGGAGAAGCCGACGGCAATCGCGACGCGACCCTCACCGTAGCGGAGCTTGAATCCTATGTTGTTACCCAGGTGAGCCGGACCGCCGGAACACTTGACCGGGAACAAACGCCACAGGTGGTTGGACGCAATAAGAGCAAGGCGCTGGTGAATTTCTAGGTGGACTCAAAATTACCTGGTTTTGCATTTCATCACATATTAATTATTATTTCAATTAGAAGGAGGTAGGAAAATGAAGTACTTGAGACTCGCAACTGTGGTTCTGACAACTTTGTTGTTGACCGGCAGCAGCTTTGCCCAGAGTCGAAGCAATCAGATGGAAATCTTTATCGGTGGCGCTTTCCCACTCAAGCCCGATGGCATCAAAGATGTCTATAAAGTTGGCGTCAGCGCTCACCTGCAGTATGTCAGGTTCATCAGCCCCAGATTTGGCATCAGCCTCGGTATCGCCAGTGAAGGGTTCACCGAAACCGACGAGCTCAACGACGCTGGTATCGAAGGCGAGCTTACCGTGAGCGAGGTCGGCATTGGCCTTCGACCCTATCTCAGCTCACTTGAGTCAAACCTGCAGTTCTATTTGTTCGGAATGGCCACTTATAATGCGGTCAAAGCCACATTTGCCGATGACTTTGGCGGTGCTATCAGCAGCGACGAAAGGAAGCCGGGCGTGGCGTTTGGCGCCGGTATTGAAGTACCGTTCGGTTCACGCTTCAACCTGCTGTTTCAAGGGCTTGCAAGAGTAATCTTTACCGACACTGCCGACGGTGAGTTTGAACGTTTTCAGTTTATCGGGTTGACCGGCGGTATCGCCTTTTAAAACAAAATCGACGTGACCGAGACACGATAGGCTGTTTAATATTGTTTCTCAGACCACATTCCAACAACATGTGTTGGAGCAACCGTGTATTGGATGTTCTTAGTCTGATACCACCCTATTTATCTTAACCAACCTCTATGGAGGAAATCATGCGTTCATTTATTTCACTAGTCGTTGTTGTGGCTTTGGCACTCAGCACCTTTGGTTGCGGCGGCTCCAAGCCGTTGACCCAGACCCGCATCGATCCCATGCCTGAATGGTTCAGCAATCCGCCGCAAGACCCCAACTTTCTGTACGCCGCCCGTACAGCATCTTCCCGGGATCTGAATCTGGCAATTGAAAAGGCGACCACCACTGCCCGTGCGGAAATCGCACGCCAGTACGAGGTCAAAGTCGAAGGCCTCACCAAGAGTTTCCAGGAAGAAGTTGGAACGAACGAAGATGCCGAGATCAACCAGTTGTTTTCTCAGACCATCAAGACCGTGGTTTCCACGCAGTTGATGGGCAGCCGTGCGGCCAAGACTTCGCACGTCAAAGACGGCATGAATTATCGTGCGTACGTGCTGGTCGAGTACCCCATCGGCGCTGCCAACCAGGCCTTTATGAATGCCTTGAAGGCGAACCAGAACATGTACACGCGTTTCCGTTCCTCCGAATCATTTAAGGAAATGGATGACGAAGTTCAGAAATACGAAGAGTGGAAAAAGGCGCAAGCATCCAAAATGCAGTAGCGTGCGTTAACCCACGCTTTCTCTTGACGACTTGGCTCATCGCTGTGGCGATGCTGGCCACAGCCGGTGTTTCGGCGGCACAGGAGTATCCCGAGTGGTTTCTCAACCCAGGTGCTTTGGACTGCCGAACGCCGGTCGTGGGCTATTCCTATCCTGCATATCATGCTGACTCGGCTGCCGTCCTGGCCATCCGTGACGGCTTCATCAACTACGCAAGACAACAGGCGTTGAGGATCAGCGGCGGTCAGGCGTTCTGGAACACGGAAATCGGTATGTTCTGGATGGGGTCGAATTTCGTCGAGAGCTTTGATTCGAGCCGGGCCGGCAACGCAGAAAATATCCTGGTTGCACAGGACACAGTGTTTCGCGACAGCTTCATTTTTACGCTTCTGACCGGCGCGGGCTGTGAGTTGAGCGACCATGCTCTGGCCACGCGCCGGGTGCAGGCCTTGGCACCACCTGCGTGGGTAGGAGGAACGCCGAAAGATTCTGCTTTCCATTACGCAGTCGGTCTCGCGCCGCAGTACTTCTATGAGTTAAGCTCCTGGCGTGAGGCGGAGAAATATGCCTGCCGCAACCTGGCGCGAACCATTCTGACCAGTGTGAAATCAGTCGGCAAAATCGGCTACCAGGGGCAGGAAATCATCAATGAAGAAGTACCGGTTCTGCTGCGGGACTGGGAGGTCGCTGCGCGGTGGATGAATCCTGACGAGAAGATATTTTATGTGCTCGTCAGAATGCCGAAGCAACAGTTCGGCGCCCTTGAGCCCGAATCGGTCTCAAAATAGCGGCCCATCCTGTTCCGCTTCTCAAACGAGAATCTCTGGAAATCATCACGTGAGCAAATTTAATAAACTTTGTCCCGGCTGTTTCACTGCAAACGAGTCTGATGGCGCCTGTCCGTCTTGCGGCTACGACATGGGTGCTTACCGCAGCCCTCTGGCGCTTCACGACCATGCCTTTCTCAACGACCAGTATTTGGTGGGCCGGGTCCTGGGAAAACCAGGCGGGTTCGGCATCACCTATTTTGGCTGGGACACCAGGCTGGAAACCGCCATTGCCATCAAAGAATACCTTCCGCGTGAATTTGTTGGCAGAGGTAAAGATGGCACCACCGTCACGCCGCATTCCGAGGAAGACAGCAAAACTTTTGAACAGGGCCTGCAAGAGTTCCTGCAAGAGGCGCGCACCCTCGCCCGCTTCGACCATTCGAATCTTGTCCGAGTCCGAAATTTTTTTGAGCAGAATGATACCGCCTACCTGGTCATGGACTATCTCGAAGGCTGCAATCTCGAAGAGCACCGCAAAAAGGCCGATGGCAAACTGCCGGAAAAAGAAGCCATCGGCATCATGATTCAGGTGCTGGACGGCCTCACCCACGTACATGTGGATAACCTGCTGCACCGTGACATCAAGCCGCAAAACATCTACCTCACGAAGGATGGGCGGGCAATTCTGTTGGATTTTGGCGCTGCGCGCGTGGCCATGTCAGGCTTCACCCGCAGTATGTCTGTGATCCTGACACCGGGATTTGCGCCGTATGAACAGTACTCCAGGCGGGGTCTGCAAGGGCCATGGACCGACGTTTATGCCTGCGCCGCTACCCTATACTACATTATAACCGGCAAGGTTTTGCCTGACTCTGCAGACGAAGCGAATGATGCCGCCTTTTCAGCGCTCGATAGCGACGGCAAGGATCTTTCTCTTTCTTTGCACCAAGCGTTACGCCCGGCTCTGGCGGTCCTGCCGGAAAATCGTACGCAAACTGCGTCTGATTTTAAGACCGCACTTGAACGTGCCCGAAACCTGGTCGCCAGCGATGACATCAAAACCGTGGTAATGCACACCCCGCAGCCTGCTGCGGCGACAGCGCCCCCGGCCAGAAAGAAGGCACCGGTGACGCGATATGCTGTTCTACTGCTTATTATAATTGCCGCAGCAACTTATTTTTTTGTTCCACGCTCAGCGCAACCACCGCAATCTGCTACAACGATACCGAAGGAAGAAGGAGGACAGCAACTGGCAACCAAAGAAGCCGCAAGTGCGGGCGCTGTTCTCGATCAGCCTGGCCAGCCGAAAAAAGGACAAACCGGCGAGGCCGATGAAGCTGACATGTTTGCGAATCACCTGAGCGAAGGCGATCGTCTGTTTGCCGCCAAATCTTTTGCATATGCCAAGAACGAGTATGTAAAAGCCCTGGCCCTGAATCCGGAAGACGACCATGCGAAAGACCGGCTCCAGAAATGCGACGACGAAATCGAATCGGCTCGCACCCTGGCCAAGCGTGAGGCCGCGTATGCAAAATATCGCAAGCAAGCGGATGGCTTCTTCAAGAAAGGAAATCTTGCAAAAGCGAAGACCGGCTACGCCAATGCCCTCAAGAGCAAGCCTGGGGATATCTTTGCGGCGCGCCGTCTGCAACAGTGCGACGAGATGGTCTTTATCAAAGGCAGCGCCTTCCTGATGGGTACCCGAGAATCGAAAGATGAACCCGTGCACATGGTGATTCTCGGCTCATTCTTGATGGACAAGCATGAAGTCACGGTCAAACAATACAGCGAGTTTCTAAAGGCGAAAAAATACGATGTCCCGCCTGAATGGCAGAAACAACTTACTCGGCCGAATCACCCGGTGGCGTACGTTTCATGGGATGATGCCAACGCTTATGCGAAATGGGCGGACAAACGTTTGCCCACCGAGGCTGAATGGGAGTACGCTGCGCGCGGCGGCCTCGAGAACAAAAGATACCCCTGGGGAGATGAGCCGCCCGAGTCCCGGCCTGAGCAGGCCAGGCGGTTCGGCGCCGAAAATCAGAAATCCTTGCGGCAAGTTAATCTCTACTCAGCCAACGGCTTTGGTCTGTTTGATATGGCCGACAACGCCTGGGAGTGGTGTTCGGACTGGTTTCAATTTGACTACTACAAAAACAGTCCCGACCGCAACCCGCGGGGCCCGAAAACCGGCAGTCGCCGGGTCGTGCGCGGCATCATAGCGTCTTCGGGTTTCGCCGCATACAATTTCAAATGCTCTACGCGATTTGCTCAGGAACCAAATCAAAAAAAGCGTTTCATTGGCTTTCGCTGCGCGCGTGACCTGCCGTAAGCTGCGTGACGCGGAGGTCCTTCCGGTACCTGACACGCCAGAAATTCATCTGCGTATTTGTCGCTAATAAACTCAGGATGGGACTATGAATTCTTCAAAGCTAACCGCTGTCATCGGTGCTGCAATCGTTACAACACTGGGGTTCTCCCCGTTTGCCGGGCTGGCACATGCACAGAAGGACTATCAGGAGTGGCTCAAGAAAGACAAGCAAGCATTTGAGAAATACCTGGAAGAGCGTGACAAAGAGTTTTCCCGCTTCCTGAAAAAAGAATGGCAGTCGCTTGAGCTGAATCACGGCGTCAAACGGGACGCGCAGCCCAAACCGGTCAAAATGCCCCGGGCGGAAGCCATTCCAATCAGGCCCATCGACCGATCCGCTCCGCTGGTGAAGGACATTCCGTTGCCCGAATACAAACCGCGACCCGTGCCACAAAAAAAACTTGACCTGCAGCTCGGCTCCCCAGACGCAGACGCACTGGATATCGATTATTTCGGCCTCGCGTTGAGAGTCAGTGTTGACCCGGGCTTTCGCCAGCCATTTGGCAGCCCGATCGATAACAACAGCATCAGCGCCTACTGGACCAGGCTGGGCGGTCTGAAATACAAAGTGATCATGGCTGAAACAGAGTTCCTGGCTCAAACGCTCGAACTGAACGACTGGGGTTATGGTTTGCTGCTGAACAAAGTCGCCACCACGCTTTTCGCAACCTCAAGGAATGATCGTAACCTGTTGCTCTGGTTCCTGCTGTCAAAATCGGGTTACGATGCCAGGGTGGGCTACGAGGATGGCAGAGTTTTTCTGCTGCTGCCTGCCATGAATGTCTTGTATGGCACGCGCTATTTTGTTATCCAGGGCACGCGTTACTATCTTGTTTCTTTCGACAACCGGCCTGAAAATGCCAAATCATTGCACACCTACGATGGCCGCTACCCTGGGGCCACCCGCGTGTTCAATCTTGCTCTCAGCAAATTGCCTAACATCCCGCAAAGACTGGTTGAAAGGCCGGTGAATTTCAGCTACCCTGCAGAATCGCACACGGTCAATATCAAATATGACCGGTCGATCATCGACTTTTTTCAGCACTATCCGCTCACCGACCTGCCGGTTTATTTTGGGGCCCCCATCTCCGCCGGCGCTGCCAGGGCGCTGCTGAATGATTTGAAACCGCTGGTGCTCGGCAAGACTGAAACCGAAGGCGTCAATACGCTTCTTCGGTTTGTGCAGACGGCTTTCGAGTATCAGACAGACCAGGAGCAGTTCGGTCGCGAGAGATTTTTGTTCGCCGAGGAGACGCTTTCCTACCCGTACTCGGATTGCGAAGACCGAGCAATTCTATTCGCCTACCTGGTGACGACCTTGCTCGGGCTGGAGGTGATTGGGCTGGACTATCCGGGACACATTGCCACAGCCGTGCATTTCAACCAGTCGGTGGCCGGCGATTATGTCATGCACGGCCGCAAAAAATTTGTGATTTGCGACCCTACCTATATCAATGCTGTTCTGGGCATGACCATGCCCGCGATCAAAGATGCGAAGCCGAAAGTCATGATTCTGCCAACCACAGCATTCCTGAGTCGAAAGATGTAATTTTCCGAATCAGGCGGGCAGAGGAAATCATTTGGCTGGATGGCTAGCAGCGGGCTGCGTGGGAATCTGCCATCCGGCACGGACACGGGTCTTCAGCTTCGCTGCTCATTGCATGGAGGCTCTGCTTCTCTACCCTGGTATGAACGCGACAAAACCGATTCGCTTTTGTTAGGTTAGGAGCAGGCCTTAAAAAGTCATGGTGAAAATCAGGCGGTGTCTCATAGAAAAATTGGCCATGTGACTTTGTGGTAAAATTCATGAATAGAGCAGATTAATATCAAACGCAAATGTATTACGGAATATTATTAACCTTCCTCTTGTTGGGAGTGGTCAAAAATAAAAACGGTGGGAAACATGAACTTCAATAAATTTCGTACTGCTTTGCCGGCAACGGCGATCTTGCTGCAAATAACAGTAGCTTTGGCGCAGCCCAGTCTGCGCACTTTAAACAAACTAAGCGGTGAATTTGAAGCACTGTCGGTAAAAATCAGTCCGGCTATTGTACAAATTCTCTCGACAGGTTACGCCCCAAACATAAACCAGTCAGCCGGCGTTTTGGTGAAACAACGAAGCAGTGGCTCCGGTGTGGTCCTCGATCCGGACGGCTATATAGTCACCAACGCGCACGTAGTGGATGGCGCCAAAAGGCTGCAGGTGGTTTTATCGGTGCCGGATGCAAATGCTTCGGACAGCTCTATTCTAAAGATGCGGGGTAAAATAGTCGGCGCGCAACTTGTGGGCATCGATCGCGAGACTGATTTGGCGGTGATAAAGGTACAGGCATCCAGGCTGCCATCGCTGCATCTTGGCGATTCCGACCATGTTAAGCAGGGCCAGATTGTCATGGCGTTTGGCAGCCCGCTCGGCCTGGAAAACACGGTGACTATGGGCGTGGTCAGTTCTGTGGCGCGCCAGCTTCGCAGCGAAGACCCGATGATCTATATTCAGACGGACGCTCCAATCAATCCGGGCAATAGCGGCGGGCCACTGGTGAGCATGGGTGGCGAAGTGGTCGGTATCAACACGCTGATTTTTTCGCAATCCGGCGGCAGCGAAGGCATTGGCTTTGCCGCACCCAGCAACATCGTTAAGGCCATATACGAACAGCTTAAAGTCAACGGTCGGGTACACCGTGGCGAAATCGGCGCGGTTGTGCAGACTATTACGCCGGTTATGGCGCACGGACTTAGCCTGCCGGATGTTGGCAGCGTGATTGTGGCTGATGTTAAGCCGTACAGTGCAGCGGACAAGGCCGGTCTGCAAATTGGCGATATTATCCTGAAATTGGACTACAAAGTGATGGAAAACGGCCGCCAGTTTTACGTGAATTTGTATCGCAAAACAGTGGAGGAAGCGGTGATTATCGAGATTCAACGCGGCGGCGTCAACAAAATGCTGAAAGTAGAAATCAGTGAGCGCCCGGATGATCCGGAACGATTCTCCGACCTGGTGAGTCCGGAAAAAAATCTCATCCCGCAACTGGGTATTCTGGCTCTGGATGTTAACGAAACCACGCAAAAAATGCTGCCGCGCCTGCGCATTGACTCAGGTGTAATCGTTGCTAACTACGCCAACCTGTTTTACGACAGCGAAGCCTTCCAGCCCGGCGATGTGATCCACGCGGTGAACAACCAGGCAGTGGCCTCCGTGGACGATTTACGTACCATTGTGAACAGCCTCAAAATTTACGATTCGGTTGTGGCTCAGGTGGAGCGCTTCGGGCAGTTGCTCTATGTTTCGTTTGAGATGGAGTGAGCAGCAAAACTATCATTCAGGATTTGTTCTCAAGCCAACAATACGATTTTGTCGTCAGCGGCTGCACACGCGTTGTCTGCCAATCTTGTAGAATTTCTTCGACAAACAATCCGACATGCATCTTTTTCTTTCATTCCAATAAATTGTTGCTCACATTTCTCACTTTAGATAGCATCGCTAATCTCTTGTTTTTAAATTATTTACTGGAATTCCATCTCTGGAGAGGACAGATTCGAACTCGTGCAGAGTTTGAATCACGGGTGGTTCCTCAGTACATGGCCAGCCAACGAACCCGCCCCGGCTCAAAGCGCTGAACGCGACTTGAACCGGCTCCTCCAGCACGCGTTGCGCGCCTGGAGGGGATTTACACGCAAACTCGCTTCAACCAGAACGAAAAAACGAAGTGAAAAATATTAGTTGTTGGATACAAAAAGACAAACAAATTAAATGGATAAAAGTGTTCTCTGCAAGACTATTTCCTCGAATATTGCAGACCAATTCCCAAGTAGGTTTGTTTTGGCTCCTTGTCCGAAAATAGATGACTGTCAAGAAGTGTCATGTAGAGACCAATTGTTTTGTGAGCCTGCAGTTGCACTCCGAAAGTCAAAAATTTCTGATTGAGATCATAAAACTTTTCAGAGCTGTTTATAGTGAAAAAACCAGTTGCAAAAGAGAACCTTGCTGCCGGGTGGAATTTGGCGCCAAAATGAACCTGAATTTCGTCCTCCTGATTTACAGCCGCACTTGACCATTTTTGATAGTCCAGCATCGCGTAGAGATTGAGAAATGAGATTGCCTCATAATTCAAGCCAAACTGAATTGACCACGGCAACTTTGTAGTAATCTGATTGGAAGCGACGGCAAAGGGTAACCCCGTCGGATCGGGCTCGACCTCCTCCAGTTCTTCGGGCTCAACCTCCTCCAGTTCTGAGGAAGGGAATTCAGGGTCATATTGAATTTTATGGGCATAGTGAAAGCTCGTTCCCAAAGTCAGTTTTTCCACAGGAGTGTATAACATACCAAGACTGACTTGTGGTCCAAACCCGCTTCCTTTGCTTAAAACCTCACCTTGCAGCTCACCGGATTCGTTCAAATGATTAAGCGCCAAAGTAAAACCCACGGCCAATTTGTTTGGGACAGAATGGGAAACTGTGCTGAAAAAAGTTTCGATTGTTGTTCTTAACTTAAAGCCGGCCAGCCCCTCAGTTGCTTCTGGTGGCAGCTCAGGAAAATCAGGTGTCCCCTCGATTCTAAAGTCGTAAGATTTGGCATATCCCAGAGATAGGTTTAATTTCCCCACATTAGTTGAAAACGAAACATAGCCAGGCAGGGTGAATTGATTGTCAGAATCAAATCCGATATACTTTGAAGAGAAAGCCCTTCCGGCTTCAAAATAAACACCTGGTCCGTCTGCTATTGCGCCGGCAGGATTATGAAGCGGGGCCATGGGATTGTTCCAACTGGCCACGTAAGCGCCCCCCATACTCCAGGCCTCCAAACCAAGCCTTGTCGAAGCGAATGGCAAAATCGTTCTGGTATTTATATCCTGTGCCCAAGTTGACGGCAACATTATAAAGGTTGACAATAAAATCAGATTGTGCAAAATTTGTTTGAACATAAGTTAACCTCCAGATTGTGATTTTATTTTGAAGTGAATTTACGCCTGCTGGTCAGTTCAGGCCCTTACTTTCTCATTTGCATGAATTGCCGTGCAGACTAATCGCCTGAACGGTCCCCCTTAGGCTCAGTCGTATTTCAT
Source organism: Candidatus Zhuqueibacterota bacterium (assembly GCA_029262005.1). Classification (GTDB taxonomy): domain Bacteria; phylum Zhuqueibacterota; class Zhuqueibacteria; order Oceanimicrobiales; family Oceanimicrobiaceae; genus JAJDAG01. Next base: position 33,386 of record JAJDAG010000097.1, read on the forward strand.
TCATTTTTTTGCGCCACCGAACTCAAGCGTAGCTGTAAACATATTACTCGGTTTGCCATCCTGCGTCCAGGCCAGAAGAAGTTTTCCCGCACCGGCATAGGCAATACGCGGCATGCCGGCAACTTGCGAGGCCACCTGTATAACTTGTCCCAATCCACCGTTTGCCGAAACTGAGCGCAGCATAAAATATGCGTTATTGGCAATTTGTTCCACCCATGCCACCATCGCGTCACCGTTCGGTAATATCGCGATATCTGTGCGTCCACGCGGATTCCCTGCGTCAATGCGTATGGGTTTGCTGAAGCTTTTACCGCCATCTCTCGAAAAACTTACTTTGACTGCAGGCTGCTTTTGCGCGGCGGTAAACCAGGCAACAACCAGGTCATTGCCGGAAGCAGAAACAGCCGGACCATTCACCGGGCACCCGTGGAGAACCCAGCCATCATGGGAAACAGGGACTGGTTCGCTCCAGCCGTTCTTATCGAAACGAACAACCGCAATGTCACGCAATTCCGATGCCGTACGGTCGCGATAGGCGATGATAGCGCCTTCTTTGAGCAAGACAGATGCGGTTGGGCAGCAATCGCAGACCCTAGGATCCAGCACTTTTTTTCCTGCGACTTTCCCGTCTGAGGTAAAAAAAGCCGCACGCAAACTCGTAGCATTTTTATTCGGCCCGTGATAATCCTTGCTGTAATTTCTGCCGTCCAGCCAGGTTACGAGCATACCATTATCCCCCCAGGGCAAAGAAGAGATCAGGCCATGTTCGGTGGGTGTACCATCCTGGTGCGGCACCACCGGCTCGCTCCACGAAACACCATCTTCTGACCAGGCCAGATTAACGTCATAGGTTTTAATAGTGGCAGCGGCCCAATGCGTTACCGCGCTGTTATTTTCAAAAATATGCACTGCCGGCAATTCACCCCAAAACCGGATAAACTTTGTGCCGGAGGAAATAGTGCGCGCCGAAGACCACTGTGAAGAATTCAAGGTGCTGTAGCGCAAGGCCCTACCATCGCCGCCGGCAGGTTCCAGCCATGAAAGCACGATTCCGCCATCACGGCTTTGTGTGAAATTGGCTTGCGTGCTTCCCGGGCGAGACGGCACAGGCAATGGTTGTGGAACCGCTTGCTTGCTCTGTGCACCGGACTGTCCATCCAACGCGAGCAGTAAACAAAGCGCAATTACACATGAAAAAGACGTCTTGTAGTTCATCTGCTCTCCCTATGTTCAGAATTGTTGGCCGATGCTTACTTCAGCCCCACATTTTCTCAGATCGGGCGTGCATGGCATTGGCAAATTTGCTATTTGTGCATTGACTGTTCATTTTTTGCATCAGACACAATGCTTGATGTATGGTGCGATTGTATCCCGCAAGGTGCATATGCACCATACAGGTTGTTTGTCGGGCGTTTTCATTATGCCTAGAACCACCCAACATAGGCCCTTCCGTACTCAAACGGGTGTGCTTCGTTCGAATACATTGCTTAACCTGCTCAAGCAGTTTGGGTTTCGTCTGGTGATGCATTGTCAATTCCGGGTCGGGTGATCGACAATTTGCTTTTCCCACCATCATGGCAGCATCGCGGACACTCGGAGTCGGGGGCGTGGGAAGTGTGTGGGATTAATATAAAACAACCAATTAACAATGTCAAAAGAAAAAACAAATCAGAATTATTCAGCAATGACAGAAACACAAAGCGCGCAGAGCTAAAGAACATTACATGAGGTACTGCCAATTATTTCCCTGCCATTTTTGGGACAGCATTTACAAGATTAACACGATTTTGTCAATGGCTCCGCTTAAAAGACGAATCCTGTTAATCCCGTCTAACAACTCTTTGCTTCCGGCTTCACCGGTAACACTGTCAAAAGAAAAAAACAAATCTGGATGATTCATCAGCCACAGAAACACGGTAATTGTTACCAATATGAAAAACAACTAAAAATTCCCTCCTGCATGGCAGAACAGACTGAGCAATAGCCCCCAATAATCGCACAGTCGAAACAGCACGGCATAAAATGCCTTTGCAACTGCATACGCTCACCAATATTGCCCGCCAATAGCGGTTGCATAAGTCTCAATTCGGCAAAAACAGTCTATTTCCGTGGTCACATCAGCAACATTTCAGCACAAATATTGGGCAAGCGCAGAGAAATAAGAACTGGTTCAACAGACATACTCGATATTTGCTCGCACATCAGCAGTCCGCCACCACAATTATGTACTCCCGGTAACAAATCAGCACCCCTGGAACAAACATACTCTTCAGGTGCTCCCACATCAGCAGTCCTCCATCACAATTATGTACCCCCGGTAACAAATCAGCACCCCTGGAACAAACATACTCTTCAGGTGCGCCCACATCAGCTTTGGTTCAACACAAATAGGCTTCTCCGGCGTTTTGTACGGATAACCTCCGGCGCAAATCACCGGCCTGGTTACTTGATTAAGCCAAAGTCCCGGCCAACTCTCCATCCATTTACATTTGTGCAGCAATTTTCTCCTCGTTGCCTTTTGCCTTTTTCCTTTTCACTTTTTCCTTTGTAGTTTGTACTTTGCGCAACACGCCCACATAAAAATTGATGCCGGAGGAAACAAGTCAATGCTCAACCACAAAGATTTTCGCAAGCACGCGCACGAACTAGTCGATTGGATGGCAGACTATCTGCAAGATGTGGAGAACCTGCCGGTTAAATCCATGGTCAAACCCGGGGAGATTTACCAACAAATTCCGGCAAAAGCGCCCGGGACCGGTGAGTCCATGCAGCAGATCATGCGGGACTTTCAACAGATTATTTTGCCCGGCATAACGCACTGGCAGAGCCCGAATTTCTTCGCCTATTTCCCGGCCAATTCCAGTTATGCCTCGCTGCTGGGTGAAATGCTCACCGCCACTCTGGGCGCGCAATGTATGATTTGGGACACCTCGCCTGCGGCTGCCGAGCTGGAGGAACGCATGATTGAATGGCTGAGAAATCTACTCGGTCTACCCGAACAATTCACCGGCGCAATTCAGGACACAGCCTCCACCGCAACGCTGACTGCCATTTTAACAGCGCGGGAACAAGCCACGCACTATTCAAGCAATTTAACCGGCTTGCAAAATACCAAGACATTCCGGATATATTGTTCTGAAGAGGCGCATTCATCCGTGGAAAAAGCCGTGGCAATCGCCGGCATCGGTCGTGAAAACATGGTTAAAGTTGCCGTGGATGACGCCTTCAGAATGAATCCGGAAGCGCTCAGCGTCAACATCGCCAAAGACCGGGAACATGGTTTTACGCCATTGTGTGTGGTGGCAACGCTGGGAACCACGGGCGTCACCGCCATCGATCCGCTCGCTGCCATCGGCGAGGTGTGCAAACAGCAAAATATCTGGCTGCATGTGGACGCGGCGTTTGCCGGTACAGCCCTTGTATTGCCCGAGTTTCGCTGGATGATTGCAGGCATTGAAAACGTGGACAGCTTTGTGATGAACCCGCATAAGTGGATGTTCACCAATTTCGATTGCTCTGCCTATTTTGTCCGCGACAAAGAAGCTTTGCTACGCACATTTGCGATCTTGCCCGAGTACCTCAAGACCGAATCACGCGGTTCGGTGAATGATTATAGGGATTGGGGCATTCAATTAGGGCGCCGCTTCCGGGCACTCAAACTCTGGTTTGTTCTGCGCAATTTTGGTATCGACGGCATCCGCGAGAGGCTGCGCAATCACATTGCCCTGGCTGATGAATTTGCTCGCCGCATTGAGCAACAGCCTGATTTTGAGATGATGGCGCCCCGGCATTTGAGTCTGGTTTGTTTCCGCTACCATCCTGAGCACATAACAAATGAAGATGAAATCAACAAGCTCAACACAAATTTGCTGAAGAAATTGAACGCCACGGGAAGAGTCTACCTGACCCACACCAAAGTCGGTGGGAAATATACCTTAAGAGTTGTGGTTGGCCAAACCTACGTCAAAAAGCAGCATGTGGATGCAGCCTGGGATTTGATTCTGCAGACTTGTCTTGCCGTAACTGTTTAGCAATAGAGACGCAGAGATGAAATGTAACAATTCTGCTGCCGGTATGATGACAACAGTCAAATAATTTACACCTTTGGCGCACGAAACTCAAAGCTCAAAATCGAAACCAGCCACCCACCTGAATCGAAGCGAATTTTCACCGGGCAACGGCCTGTTCAGCCAGAGGGGGAAGTCCAATCTCAATGCCAGGTTGCGGCCACCGGTAAACAGGGTGTACCAATCATCCGGTAGCCGTTTTTGCAAACGAAAACCAACACCGGCATCGGCAAACAAATCTGCGTCAGCGTTGGCGAACCCAACGGACGCAACATCAAAAAATGCAACCACTGTTGTCATGCCAAAGCGTTGCAGCGACCGTAAAACAGGCATTCGTTTGCGAAGTTCGAGATTCAACGCCCAGACTCGATCACCTGCGATTGGGTTATTATAATAACCCCGAACATTGCCACCGCCCGGCTGGTGGTAGTGGAACTTTTCCGGTAAGGCACCGGCGCTGCGCAAAAAGAACCGCTTGAAACGGGCCCGGGGATTGGCGCCGTCCACGTAGATCATTTCCTGACTTGGTGCGTCCGCGCCATCACTGATTCCCTTTGCAAAAATTCGTGCAAAGAGGCCCACAACACGACTCGGCGCCCAAAACTTGATTTCTGAAAACAAACTGTTATAAGAATAATCGCTGGCCCAATCCTGTTGCGCCATATCCAGCCCAAGGGTGATGCTGGTAAACCAATGCATGCCCCGCGGGTTGACGTTATAACGAGCATACAATTTATTTACAGAGCCCTCATCCCAGGTAGAAATCCGCCCTGTGGAAAATTCACGCATGGTGTAGGCGGAATTAAGCAGTCTGGTATGATTGAACCCAACCCAAATGCGATGCTCGGTACCTCCTCTTAGATATTTGCTTTTCACAAAACGCAAATGCACATCAATTTCCTGACGGCCCTCCATTTTTGCTGCCAGGAGGTAGCCGCGAGTACGGTTTCCCAACGCCTTCACCGGGTTTGAATAGCGAAAACGAACATCCAATTCCTTGGAACCGGTGCCATACCAGAGTCCGAGCTCGGTATTACGGTATATTCCCAATCTGCTCCTCAATCTGCCGCCGATCCTTAGATCGTCCACGCTGTTGTACCACCCGCTCGGTCGCCAGGTGGTAATATATTCATCGCGAGACAAAAAAGTCATCCCGGGATATTCAAAGCCAAATCGCGTGCCAAGTTTGCCGTTATCATTGCGCCGACTTTCCAGAATCTTGTCGTCCGGGTCCAGCATGACATTTTCAGGCTTCGATTCCGTGTTAAATAAAACTTTTCCAATCCGCTCAAGCCCTCCCAGGCGTTGTCGCTTTTGCTCGCCGTCAGCAGTGGTCACTTGCACCTCAACCGGCATAACGCCTTCTGCTTTTTTAAGCACGGTCACCTCGGTACGCCACCCACCATTTGCCGCCTCTGTTTTGGTTTTACCAAGCGCGTAATCTATTTTTGCCGTGTTCCGTAACCACTGATCAAAAAACCATTTAAGAGACTGCCCGCTTACATCCTCACAAACTTGCCTGAACCTCGCTTCATTGACATGTTTGAACTGCCACCGTCTAAAGTATTCTTTACAAATAAGTGCAAAAGTTGAATCGCCGACAACATAACCAAGCATGTCAAAAAAGAAAGCACCCTTGTCATAAACATTGCGATAATAGCTGCCGGGCTCATTGTAGTGATGCGCAATTTGCCCCAACGGTTCGTCATGGCCTGATTGCATAAACCCAAGCAAAGCGTCACGCGTACGAGCACGCTCTGTCTTCATCGGACGATGCTTTTGTAACCAGGTGGACCGCTTGCGCATCAAATCCCGGTTAAACCCCCAGTGTCCGTATTCCGCCTCCATGTACTGACGTGTTTGAAAATCGGTGAACCCTTCGTCAAGCCAGGGCTCTTTCCACTCATTATTTGCAAGAATGCCGTAAAAATAAATATGGCCTACTTCGTGCAGGATAATGCTCTCGCGACTGGTGCTGTTCATAACCAGCATCGGATATTCCATGCCGCCACCCAGCAGGCCGTGGGTCACACTCAATTGAGGATACGGATAGCGTCCAAATTTCTCTGACAGCCAGGCCAGTGCTTTTGCCGCCCTCCTGCTGACTACTTTGCTCCAACGCCATTTCGCCTTTGAACGATACAGAACATGAATGGGAATGCCGTCCCATTCACCCTGTTCGTACAAAAAATCAGGACTGGTAACCCAGGCAAAATCGTGCACATTTTCTGCATGAAATGTAACCGAACGCTGCGCACCTTCGCCGGCTTTCTCACGCAAATTTTCTTGAATTTCTTTATGCCTTTTCGGCCAGTCCTTGCGGGATATTGCCGTATCAACCAACACCGATTGCCAGCCGGGATCACCGGCACTAACTGCTCCCGTTGCACCAATGATATATTCGAATGGGGTATGAATGGTGATATCAAACGTACCAAACTCACCATAAAATTCTCCTAAATAATGAAACGGCCTGGCATGCCAGCCGTTTTCATCGTAAACGCAAACCTTGGGGTACCACTGCGCCATATCATATTGAAAACCACGATAACCCGACCGCCTGACGTGTTTTCTTATTTTGTTTCGGAATGAAAGGCTGATAGTCAATTTCCCTGCCGGAGGCAATGGTTGTGGCAGTGTCGCTTCGAGAATGGTGTCCCTGATTTCAAAATCCGTGTGCTCTGTTCCTGCCGGAAGATTGGCCTCGGGGTAAGTGATGGCAAAAGACTCAATTTCGATAAACCCACCATCCTGCGGCGACGAAATGATTTTCTGAAAAAAACGCCTGGCTTCTGTTACGTAAACTGTGTGTTCATCTTTGTAAGCGTTTGGGTACAAATGCATGAAAATCTGCTGCAAAGTATCCGGTGAATTATTGGTATATTCAATGCTTGCTTCAGCGACGATACTGTGTTCAATGGGAAGGAGGGTGACATCCATAGTGTAGTGCACAAATTGTTGCCAGTATTCTTCTTGAGAGACAGAGTCTGTGCTGAAAAGGAATATAAATACCACGGTGAGTAGCTGGGTGACGCGCATGCAGATGCCTCCGGAGGTTAAGGGAAATACGGCTAAAGTGATTGGTTTGCAGCAGACATAATTATTCAAACTGGAATAGATGGGAACCTTTTCTTGCAACAAATTTGTCTGCTGCAAGAAAAGGTTCTCACTCATACGCCGGGACAGGGGGAAAAGACATCAACACGACAAACTTTGCCGGCGCTTTATTTGCGGGTACTAAAACGCATAAAAAATACCACCAGACCGGCCAAAGCCAGCAACGCTACAAATGGCGACGCAGCGCCTGCCCAATCAAAGCCAAAACCTTTGGGCGCACTACCTTGAAAAAAAGCCACGCCTGCAATGCCAATTCCAAGCAGCCCTTCACCACCTACCAAACCAGAGCCAAACAAAATTCCCTGTTCGCGCCGTGACGTGGCATCGTCATCGTTTGCAGCGCGCTTTTGCAATAACATGCGCAACATGCCACCTAGAAAGATCGGTGTTAAAGTGCCAACCGGCAGGTAAACTCCGACCGCGAAAGCCAGGCTCGGAATTTTAAACAACTCAACAATAAATGTAATTACCACGCCGATGCCCACAAGCATCCACGGCAATGAATTTTGCAACACACCTTCGACAACAATTTTCATGAGCGTTGCTTGCGGTGCAGGCAACTCACTGGAACCAAATCCATAAGTCTTATCCAGCAGCATCACGGCAAGGCAAACAAAAGTTGCCGAAGTCAGCACGCCGGCCAACTCACCAATTTGCTGGCGCCTGGGGGTTGCACCAAGAATGAAACCGGTTTTCAAATCCTGCGATGTGTCTCCGGCAATTGAGGCGGCAATGGTGACGACACAACCAATTGTAATGGCTGCAGTCATACCTACCTGACCCGTCCAGCCAAACAGTAAAAAAATCGATGCTGTTGCCAGAAGAGTCGCGATGGCCATCCCGCTTGTTGGATTTGAAGTCACACCAACCAGTCCAACGATGCGTGAAGAAACCGTTACAAAAAAGAAGGCGAATACAACCACAAGCATGGCCCCGACAAGCCGCATAATAAACGAATCGATTGTCCCAAAAACAAATGGCACCACCGCCATTGCCAAAGCGATAACAACCGCACCAACGCCTACAACGCTTAACGGCAAATCCTGACTGGTTCGAGCCACGGGGATGTTTTTGTTCCCCAAACGGCTGCGAAGCTGCTGCGCCCCGACCCGGAAACTTTCAATCATGGTGGGAATGCTGCGAATGAGGGTAATCAAACCAGCCGTGGCAACGGCGCCGGCGCCTATGTAACGCACATAACGTGTCCAAAGCAAACTGGGCGACATATCGGCAATAGACATAATCGTTTCAGGATAAAGTGGCTCAACCCGACCTTCTCCCCAATAAGCAATGGCTGGAATTAGCACCAGCCAGGAAAGCAGCGCACCACCGACCATAATGCTGCCAATGCGCGGGCCCAGAATATAACCAACGCCAAACAACGCAGCAGAAATATCTATGCCCAACTGCCCTTTTTTTAGAAACGGTACTTTAAAATGCACATCGCTCTGAATAACCCGAATGCCTCCGGTTAACAATTTTGAAAGCGCGCCAAAGCCGAGACCGAGAAAAACATTTTTTGCCCGAGCTCCACCAATTTCACTGGCAACCAGCACTTCAGCACATGCGGTGCCTTCCGGGTAAGGAAGATGACCATGTTCCTTGTCAATTAAGAACCGGCGTAAGGGAATCATAAACAAAATACCGAGACAGCCGCCGAACATGGCGAGTAATGTCATTTGCAGCAATGATGGTGCAACGCCCCAGAGGAAAAGCGCCGGCAAGGTGAAAATTACGCCACTCGCAACAGAACTCGAAGCAGAACCGATTGTTTGCGAAATATTTGCTTCCAAAAGTTCCCCTTTTTGTCCCATTGCTTGTAAAGCTCTAAAAGCAGCAACAGTCATAACAGCCACTGGGATGGAAGTAGAAATGGTCAGCCCAACTCTGAGGCCCAGATAAGCATTCGCTGCGCCAAACAATATTCCGAATAAAATACCAGCCAGGATGGCTTTGATACTGAATTCAACCGGATCTTCTGTTGCAAGTACATACGGCTCGTAACTTTCTCCTTCTGGCACGGGCTCATACGCAGTCTTATTCAAACCTTTCTTGGGAAGCATGGCAATCTCATTGGTTGATGAGGGGGAATTGTGACAAACACTTAAGAAGTGTTAACAATTATAAATGCTTCGCTGGCAAAAAGCAAGATATTTGTGGCGATTTACTGACCGGTTTTCGTACACATTAAGATCAACAATACAAACCAGGAGTGCTATTTTTGGATTGGGTGGCCGATAAATAGAGTAGTGTGGTCTATAAAACTTCTAAAAAAGGCAACCTTTGCCAAAAAATGTAAACATTTGTTAAAACAGCGCATTATGGTTCAATAATTGCAAATAAACGGAATGACCTTTCAAATGAGTGGGTCGTAAGTAAATCTAAAGGAATAGTGGCCATGTTATACGGAAATACTCCTAGCCAAAGAGGAAACAGTCATCACGAATGCATTCGTTACCGGGAAGGTGACTGGATCGTGCTGGTCTGCCGGACATGCAAGAACTATGAAAAACGCTTCAACTGGAAAACTGGGGAAATTCGGATCAATCACTCGCCATTATCTGAGCACACACAGCCGCAGCGCGCATAAGGCGATTACAAAAGGGGCATATTATCAAAAAGGCCCCCTTACATAAACAAGTCTCACCAATTCGCGGTGCCCCTGATTCTGCCGGGACTTCTTCCATGAGAAGATGATGCGACAGAATCAGGATACTGCCAAGCCCAATAGCTATCATCTGGCTCTTGTCTTTTTGATATGAATATCCCCATCCGTAGTTGACAGCTCAATTAGATCACCACCACCATTTATTACGCCTTCTGCTGTAATGTAGCGTTTTGTGCGCCGCCGTGATTCCGGCACTTTGTCCTCAGTTTCCTCTGTGCTTGTAAGCGGAAAGTCAGAATAGATATTATAATCATTCCAACGACTGTCCAACCTGATTTCAGCGCGAATTCGTGCAGGGATTTGTTCAGGCAAATAGAGTATAATTTCACCTCCTGCAGTACGCAAATCCACCCCGTGCTCCTGTGAAAAATCGGTCAAAGTGATCTCTACTTCAATGTCCCCACCTGCGGTTTTACCTCTGACGCCGCCACGAACATCTTTCAGTTCTATGGAGCCGCCCGACGTGGCAACACTTGCACTGCCCTTTACACCTGTGCCTTCGATATCGCCGCCAGAGGTGGATGCATCTAATGAACCTCCTACTTCGCTAAAACCAATATCCCCGCCTGAAGTATGCACTTTGACATTGCCGCTCACCCTTTTCAAGTCAATATCCCCACCCGAGGTATGCGCATCAATCGTTCCCTGCACATCTTGAATTCCAATGCTCCCACCAGAGGTGTGCAATTCAGCACTGGCCTTTGCACGCTCAAGTACAATATCGCCACCAGAGGTTTTGGCGGCTAATTCCCCCCCGATGTCAGACAGGTTCAGGTTCCCGCCTGAGGTTTTGAGAATTGCCTGACTGCTACAGCTCTCGAGTTCAATGTCACCACCCGAAGTTTTGGCGTTGAGTTTTCCACCAATTTTTTTCAGCAAAATATCGCCGCCTGAAGTATGCAAATCGACATCTCCATTCACATCCGTCACACTTAATTCACCACCCCGAGTCTGAACGTCAACACTGAATGACTTTGGCACATTCACCGAAAAATCGCTTTTTATCCAATCGCGGCGATAATCTTCACCCCTAATTTCTATCACATTGCCATCTTGCCGATAACTTGATTTTGCTTTGGCAAGAATTGCTTCGGCCTCTTTTTTTGTAAAGACGTCCATCCTCTTAATTTCCTTCACAAAGACTTCGTTCTTGTCCCACGAGGTTATTTCAACATCTCCCCGGATTTTAAATATCTGTAAACGACCATCGGCCGAGACTTTAAAACTCCTGGTAATTTCGGCAACAAAGTAACGCCCTGATTTTCTTATTTCCTGAGCGGCGGAAGCTGTTGCTGTAAAAAAGATTGACGATAGCAACAAAGTTCTAACCGCAATAGAACAAACATGCTTCATTTTCATTTTATCTCTCCATTTGAATTTTCACTATTTACCTTTTCCCTGCGTTCCAAAACGCGCGATGTCTGTAACCGGACGAACTCGTTCTCATCGGCCCTGGCAGCACTTTGGAACGCAGAAAATACATCCTCCTGCCGGCTGGCGCTCAAAGCTTCCACTGCTACAATGCGCATGGCAGAATTAGTGTCTTTCAGCAACACTTTGGTAAAAGCGCGCTGTACATTTTGATTTGCGGGTAACTGTTTCAACGCTTTTGCCGCCCGCAGTCGCACACCGTCTACGGGATCATGTTCCATGGCATAAATGAGCGCCTGTTGCAGATCGATATCCGAAAATGAATCATGACCTACTGCGCGAACCGCTAAAAGTCGATGCCCCGGATGTGCTTCGCTACGAATGGTGTGCGCGAGAACACGCCGAATCGAGTCGTCATAAATGCTGCCGCGCAAAACCACATCTTGCATGGATTTGTAGTGCACCGTCACAATACCGGATTGAGGCTCATACGCCACCAAATCAACATTTGAGATAGCTGAATCCACATCGCCTGACTCGGCAATCTCAAAACTATCAATTGGTTTCTTCTGATTCTCCGGGATAACATAGCCTAGAAAAACACCAAGCACAAGCATAACGACAGCCCCTGCAAGTTGCCTCAAAGCAGGAAATCGAAATCCGCTAACCCAACGCTGGAACCAGGATTCCTGCCAGGCCAGGCGACGTTCCGTTTGCAAACGCCGTCGCAATGCCAACCGTGACTTTTGCAGGAGCAGCCCTGTGGGCTCTGCCATACTTTTTTTCCCTAGCATGTCGTGCAAGGAACGATATTCATCCATACGGTTGCGAACGCTTTCTTCCTGCTGCATGAGCGCTTCAAACTCATGTTTCTCTTCATCGTTAAGCTCGTCGTACAAATAAAGCGTGATGATTTTGTCAAGGTCTTTTGGCATTCTCATGATGCATCATTCCTTTATTGTTCAAGCGCCAGCACGGACGTAGTCACGCAAGTGATGCTGCATTTTCTGAGTGGCACGAAACAGGCTGTTTTTGATCGTTCCCTCCGAGCAATCCATCATCGCGGCGATTTCTTTTAATTTCTTACCATAATAATGTCGCAGCACAAATACCATTTTTTGCTTTGGCGACATGGCTTCCAGACCATATTCAATCTCCTGAGAAAGCTCTTGATTCAACAGCCACTCCTCAGGGCTTTTTCCCTTGTCCGCAAATGTAAACCGCCAGTTTTCGCTGTCAGCCTCGGGCCCGTTATCCAGAGAAAATAGCTGTGCCCGTTTTTTCTTTTTTACAAAATTTATGCAACTGTTGACCACAATCCTGTACAGCCAGGTCGAAAATTCACTTTGAAACCGAAATCTACCTAGACTCTTATACACCCGTAAAAACACCTCCTGATAAACATCCTCGGTATCCTCTGTATTCCTGACCATGCTGAATGTGAGCTGCATCACTTGCTTGTCATATTTTCGTACAAGCGCTTCAAACGCAGCGAAATTTCCACGCTGTGCCGCTTCAATATTTGCTTTTTCTTCGGTCGTCATATTCCAGATCCAATAGGTTAGACCAATATAGGCAAAAATGGTTTGCAATTTCAACTGCTCAAAGTCATAAAAATCTTGCATTTTTATTAGGAATTGGCAACTTATGGTTCATATGGCTCACAAAACTGCTGCAAACCTCATCGCTGTTGCCGGCAACATGGGCGTTGGTAAAACAACGCTTACGGAATTGCTGCACGAACAATATGGTTGGAAGACTTACTTCGAACCGCAGGCAATAAATCCATACATTTCAGACTTTTACGAAGAAATGCAGCGCTGGGCATTTCATTCACAAATTTTTTTTCTGACCCAAAGGTTTAAAGACCACATTGCCATTCAACAAAAGGCTGAAATATGCATTCAGGATCGCACGATTTATGAAGACGCCGAGATATTCGCACAAAATCTATATTTGCGCGGCCTCATGCCGGAACGCGACTATCAATCCTATACAAGCCTTTATGAGGCCATGGTGCAATCCCTTCGGCGACCCGGACTCATTGTTTATTTGCGAGCAAGTACCTGGACGTTGATCAGTCGCATTCGCAAACGCGGTCGCGACTATGAACGCAGTGTGGACACTGAATACCTGGCTCAGCTCAACATCAGCTATGAACGCTGGATTAAGCGCATACCTAAAAGCTGGAACCTGCTTGTCGTTGAAACGGACAATTTCAACATTAATGAGGATAAGGTTTGGCGGAAAGAAATTTTAGAGGAAATTTCCAAACGGGTGCCTGCTTTTCAGGCCAGTAATCCACAAAAATAAAAAGTGGTTAGAGCGATGGCGCGCATGGAGGAAACTATTATTGCCAGGCCATACAACGCTGACAACTTTCAACAAAATCCTTTACTGCGCAAATGGTATTCAGCCAGACCAGGGCTGCACTGTTCGAACGTCGGAAACCGCCCGCATGGTCTGGCCTTTTTTTACTGACCCAGGCAATCCACTAAGTTTGACCGGTGGGATATTCAATCGGTAGATGAGTTTGTCCCGCTCATGCGCTGAAATGGACTGAGTGTATAAAGTGTGAATCCCGTTAAGGTATGCGCTCTGTTCGGCCTGCAACTTTCCTTCGGCCACCAGCTTGTGTTGTGTTTCAAGCTGGTTTGATAAAGCGCTCTCTACAAATGGGCTGTAACAGCCTCGACCATCACTTTTGGCCTTCTGCACTTTCTGAAGCTTCTTTCTAATCTTGCGTAGATTTCTTTCACCAAAATCAAACCTGACAAACTTGCCATAATGGAGTGTGGCGTAAATAGATTCAAGAAATGCCTTTTGTTTGCGCAAGCGTGGGTTCTGGTGACCATCCAGCATATTCAGAATTGATCGTGCCTTCGCGAGATAAATGCCGGCGACTTTTTGATCATTAAGTAAACCCAATGCTGATGAAATATAGAGAAAATACCACGGATTCAAATAGCACAAAAGGCGTTTTTCTTTGATAAAAACCTCGTCATCAACCAGGCCAAGAACATGTTTGTGTGAAGCATCCAGGCAGTTTCCCTGCTCAGATTCAAGTTGAATGGCACGTTGAAAGCAGGTTATCGCCTTGCGCAACAAGGTTGTCTGATTGAAAAAACGCCTTTCAATTAGCAGACCCCGGGCGGCATACTGTGCGAGTCCAGCCAGGTCAAAATAAACGTGACCCAAATTTTCAAAAAGAGGAATGCTCGTTTGACATTTGTATGAAAAGCGCTCAAGCACACGTAAAAACCGGATGAGCGCATACACTGCCTTGTGCAGTTCGCATGATGTGAGGACACCCTGAATAGGAATGACGTCACTGTTTTGCAGACTCCACAGAAAGAAGTAAAGTTTTTTGGGAATATTTTTGAACAGCCCGGCAAGCTCCTTCAAACTAACGCTTTCGCTAGCAGGAATCGGCATATCCCGCAGAAAGTCAATCAACTTCTGAGAAGAAAGCTCCTTTTCGATAACATCCACCAACTGGTGCGTTGGAATATTCACCGCATTTGTCATTTCCTGATATGCAGTAACCAGTTGATCAATACTACTAATTTGCTTGGCGCCAACAAAGCCGATGCCTGCCTTGACCGGCATTGGGCGTTTTCGTTTCCTTCTTGTTTCAGGATGCCTGTTCGCCATGGTGTCCACCCGAGATTTTATTGAAACAACTGAGCCAGGAAGAAAGGGAAATAGCCAGGAACAGGAAGAACAAGGGAAGCGCTCAATCCCTCGCAGACTAAAAGTAAACAGCGTTGACGGCTGGGGCAGAGCCATCGGGAGAAGTCATACTTTGGAAAGACAGGTGTTAATCGGCGTTAAAGTACAAACTCACCACCGTTTGGCAAAGCCCCGGTAGTCTGACCGTCAATCTATGATAACCACATCTCCTTTCCGCATTGCGTAGTTGCAAATCAAATGCCAGGTATTGAACCGATCATCTCCCTGATTTTTGCCTGACTATTTACATGCGCTTACATGTTGATTTCACAGCACCTAACTCAACTTTATCACATGACATTTTGTTTTCATAATTTTACTTCAATCCCGCTGTGATATATAACAACTACATAGTTTTATAATGGAAAACCGCAAACAATGCAATTAAAGAGCCCAACCTGTTATTTATATTAAATCTATGCGATGCTCCAAGACAAATATACAATGGTGTAATTTTTATATAGCGCTTTCATTGCTTTACGATGGGCAAAAACAGAGCAAGTCTTTTTACTGCAACTGCAACTGTCACTCGCTGATATATTGCTCACAGTGCCGTGATAAACTTTTTGCAAAATGGCATCTTAAAACTGAAATTTTATCAGTTTTCATCGAACAGAATGATAATCTTTAAACAATAGCAACAAGCAATTAAGTGCTCAATGAACCCACTAAAGAAGAATTGGCACTTTCGTCTTGCACTTAACGTTAATGTCTTATTTTATCCTGTGAGCCTGAGATATCTCACCTACATTTGTGATGTAAACATCCAAATCTTTTAATATCCCATCTTCAATGTTGTATATCCAGCCATGAACTGCTAATTCCTGTCCGGATTTCCATGCATTCTGAACTATTGTTGTGTGGCATATATTTGCTACCTGCTCAACGACATTGAGTTCACACAGTAAATTGATTTTTTCTTTGTGACTCTGAAGTGAGTCAATTCTGGCTTGGTGATATCGGTAAACATCTTTGATATTTCGCAGCCAGTTATCAACCAATCCATGCTCTTTATTGTCCATCGCCGCTTGAATGCCGCCGCAACCGTAATGGCCGCAAACAATGATGTGTTTTACTTTTAATACTTCTACGGCGTATTGAATTACTGCCAGGCAGTTCAGGTCCGTATGGATTACGAGGTTGGCAATATTTCGGTGAACAAATATTTCGCCCGGCCGCATACCAACAATTTCATTTGCCGGCACACGGCTGTCAGAGCAACCAACCCACAAATACTCAGGATTTTGATGTCTCGAAAGATTTATGAAAAAATCCGGGTCTGACTTCTTTACCCTTTCTGCCCATTTCCTGTTATTTTCAAAAAGTTTTTTTAAGACTTTCATATGGATGAATTTTAGGCCTTTTCAGTTTGGTTTTTCCTCACATAATATCTGCGTTTCAACCGACCGAGGATGAACGGGCACGCAACCTTCAATATGGTCTACAAGTCGCGAGAAAGCACTGGGAAATTAGGCCCCTCCTGCCGATCTTCAAACGCTTTGTTAGAAGTTCACAACCTTATATTTCTTCAAAAATCTCTCGGCTTTTTTTCTGGTGGCATTTCTTGTATTATTGAGCTGATTTTTGATGAGCTTGATAACCGGCTCTTTATTTTCAATGTTATTAAAAAAATGGTCAAATGATGTGATTGTCTTTCCAAGCGCGATATTGCGACACTCGTCTGTCTGGTATTGTGCTGTTTCAACCTTCAGAAGTTCATTGGTAATCTCTGCGGTCAGTGCTGGTTTTTCAGAGGCAATTTTGGCCGCTCCTGCAATTACGTTAGCGGCTGTCATTAGAACCGGGCCACGGATAGGCGCAAAATACTTGTCAAAAATTTCATCGAATTTATTATCTGAATCGACTCCAGTTAAATTAGCGAGAACATGAATAGCGCCCAACTTGAAAAAATTATTGCCGCTATCAAGATTCTTAATGAAGAAGTCTATTCTATGATAAAGTAGTTCCGGTTTTTTCTCACTGATTATACGAAGGATTTTCTCAGAACCGTACTTAACTCTGGCTTTGTCCGCGTTTAATCCGGCAAAAATCTCCGTGAGCAGTTCAGGTTTGTCGATGACTTCTCCCGCAAGTGTTTCACTGTCAACTTCTTTCCGGCTAATCTTTGTGAGTAGTTCAGATTCTGACATGGCGTATCTCCACTGTTATTATACTTCAAATGTGCGGCTCACGAGTGATTACTCAACCCACCCATAAAAAATAAATTCCAGCGCAATGTGCGAAGTAAGGAAGAAACAAGCGCTACACCGTCAATTGAAATCGATGACAGGTAACATTGCAGAGAAGTTAAATATTCACAAACCTAATAACATCCGACAAACAGAAAAAGAGCCTATCTTTTTTCGATTTAAAAAACCACTTAGTCGCCTTCATCCTCCTTTATCTTTTTCAGCATATCGCTCGCGTTCTGGTTCCGTGGGTTCAATTCTAAAGATTTCTCATAGTATTTTTCTGCCATCTTCATATCGCCGGCCTTCATATACGCCTCTGCAAGACTGTCCCAACCGTTCGCTGACTCGGGAAATTTGTCAACATTTAATTGAAACACACGGATTGCCCCTGCCGCGTCATTGTTTCCCAGCGCAGCATAACCAAACTCGTTAAGTGCCCTCTCCCCTTCAAAATTATAAACGCCTTTACCGTAGTAATTCTTCTTTAGTTCAGTGTAGAGAGCAAGGGCGGCTTCAACTCCTTTCGCTCTGTAAGTTTCGCCTAATTCTTCCCCTAAAGTCATAGGCCTTGGGCGCCCGCGATGGCATGTGTGACACCACATATTGACCCGCTTGTCACCGCTTGGTTCGAGTTTGTCCAGATGTTTATTGACACTGCCGAGCATTCTCAGCATTTCCCGAGTGCGATTCTTGTTCTGATTTTCATCCGAGGCGAAGTCGTAAGTGCTCAGAGGTTTGCCTTCTTCGCCCACATGGCAATAGGAACAACGCACGCCTAAGGCCCGTGTAAAACCCCGCATTGGAGCGCTCAATCGTGAGCCCGGCCAATCTTTCGGCAAAACCTGAAGGTTTTCAGGCTTCTCCGGCCACGACCATTGCTCCTGTGCTTGAGAAGGAAGTGCAATAATGAAAACCAATGAAGCAATGCCACTGAAGACAGCAAAAATCCTACGAAACATAATGATCTCCTTTTGTAAGTGCCAACGGGTCCTACCTGCCAAATCTGCACTAACCAGCTTCTTTTGATTCTCAATAAAATGACACACGCAGAGCAGGGTGGGGACATGCCCCACCCGTCATCCGCCATAGTGCGAAACGGTTATTTGGCGCCGTACTTAACCGAGCATCCGTAAGGCTGCGTCGCCTTAAGAGAGACACTCTGGCCCGCCATTACTTCCTCTAATGCTAACTGCACATAATTCTCCGCATCTTCAATGTCCGTGATTTTCGTGGAAGGCTTATCGTCGAGCGCGCCATGGTAAATCAACACACCGCTTTTGTCGATCACAAACATGTGGGGCGTGGTTTTAGCACCGTACAACCTGCCGACTTTTCCATCATGGTCGAGCAAGAAGGCAGTGACTGCCATATCCTTTTCTTTGATAAGTTCATTGGCTCGCCCTGGGGTGCAGTGTCCTTGCTTACCCTCGGCGGAAGAATTTATTATCAGCCAGACCACTGCCTTTTCCGTGTAATGCTTTTGCAGTTTCTGCATGTTATTGCTGTTGTAATGTTTTTTTACGAAAGGGCAACCGGGATTAAACCATTCGAGGACGACAAGACTATCCTTATAGGCAGAGAGCGAATGCTCTATGCCGTCCGCATCCATCAGCGTGAAGTCCGGTGCTGGTTTGCCAATCACAGGTTCATCAGCTTGCACGTTTAATGCGGAGGTCAGCGAAAAACAGAGGACGAGTAGCAGTAAAACAAAATTCCATTTCATGTTGCATTCTCCTTAACATTGTTCCACAAATAGTGATTATTAAGTCCCAAACACCTCGGGACCGCGAAATTAATTGACTTGAAAATCATAAATCACCGGTATGTCCACCTGTAAAGCCCGCTCAGAATTAAGGCCGCGCCAACCGGTTGACGAAACCAAGACCCCCCTGAGTCTCGTCGCCGGCTCGGGCGTGTAAGGCGATTTCTTCAATTTTAGTATGTGGCCTGTTTCAGTTTTTGTGGCCTCCTGTTCCGCGGCATGATCGATAATTCCGCCTTTCTCAGGAAAGAACAATATTTTCGCGAGTTCACTGCCGAGTCCAGGCGGTGGTGTCAGTTGTAGAATGAATCCCGACTTACTGCCTGCGGCTGAAATCTGCCAACTCGAAGATGTGAGCGGCAATTTCCATCGCGTCTCTTCGAATTGTTTGACCCGGCGACTGTCCGGTTCCGGCGCTGCATTTTTGACCGGCAATTCCAGGATTAAGTCAGCCTGCCGCGGCACGCATCCATCCTTACATTCCAACCATTCCACGGTTGCCGCGATTTTTACTGGAGCCGCCGGCACCAGCGATTTCGGTGGGCTTATTTCCGTGAGTAAAAACACCTCGTCTTTGTAACCAAAGCTGACGATGTTGCTCGACCCGAACTTATGCGGATAAGGCCATTGAATCTCACCATTTTCGAATCCTTCCGGAAGCGTCCATTTGATTTTAGTAGGCAGGCCGGAATCCCCGGGATTGCGCCAGTATGTATGCCAGCCTGCATCCATCGTCAGCCGAACAGCAACCCAAAAGGGTTTGCCCGGCTGAACGGACCTAACTTCGGATACGAGCTTTGCGTTTGTGTGGCTATCTGATACCGAAGCTGAACTCAGAGTTGCAGAGAGCACGAACAAAAGAGCGGTGAGTAAACCTAAATTTCTCATAGCGTACTAAATTTTCTGAATGATATTGGATGTTCTAACGGAAATCAGATTGCATTTTTATGCTGTTGCAAATAACATGATGCTTAAGTGCTGAGCTTTACCGCCACAAGCTTCTTTACCTCTTCTACCCTGGCCGGAGAAGTCACCTCTAACTGAATTCCCCTGCCTTCCGCATATTTTTTCGCATTCTTTAACGTAGCGATAATCTCGGCCGGCAAATCACTCCGCTCAATTGCTGCAACTGCTTTATCCCCGAACACAAATGTGATTTTAAAACTGTTTTCTACGGGTATGAAAAAGAACAAGTTCCGCTTCTTTTTCAAAATCTTTAATATCCAACCGGATTTCTGACTGTAATATTTCCAGTCTTCTGTTAACTCGCCGTACTTTTCTCTTAGATGATTCTTAATGTCTTCCCAATATACTGCCGACTCTCCAAGTGCCGCAAGCAAACGGTCATTATCCGGCTGAACGGACTTGTCATCAAATATACTTTCTGACATTTTTGCTTCCCCGATAGGAATATAATTTTCAACAATTTTTCAAACCTCGCTTCACCGACCAAATAACGCGCAATGAGAGCCCAATGCAAGCCATTGCCATCTTCCCTTTTGTTAATAGTCCTGTTTTTCAGTACTGAGTTTTCTTTTCCACCCAAGCTTTTTCACGGCTGGGTGGCGCGTGTTGTCATGAAGCGCCATTATTTTAAAGTTGCTCTTTATGACTTGTTGTGCAATAAAACCAAAGCACAATATTCCAAGGTAATCACAGAATAAGTCACCTAAATCAAACCCTCGGTACTGTAGCCAAATTTGCGAGAATTCTTCAACCGTGACTATGAAAGCAACAATAAGGCTACCTTTGAGAATCTTGATATTTCCGAATCTAATACGTTTGCATAACAGGCCGAGGTTGACAAGAAACGAAAACATGCCCATTAAAAAGAAGTGTCCCGTTTTGTCTCCTCCCGGAATATTCCTAAGGAAAGAAAAGACGCTGCCTGCATAACCCAGATTTGCGATTAGCACAATCCCCATCAAAACCACACAAAACACAACGGTTATGTATTTGATTATCATATTCATGGGTCCCAGACAACAGGTCGCAGCGGTGCCGGTGGCTTGAACGCCACACTAGTTTCGACTACTTTACTATCTGTTCAGATTCATTGTCTGCAGTTTGCGAATGACGACTTTCCCAACGCTCCTCAGAGAAAATAGTTTCACAAAGTTCACCACAGTTGCCCGTTGCATGCAGGAGAGTCCCAAAGCCATGAAAAAGCGAGGCCCCGGTCTTTTGGGTCAGCATGCAGCCGGTTGGTTGTTAGGGCAGAATTATCCAAAGGAATTTAGCCACGCCTTTGCTACGGTCATAGAATCTGAAAAGACCTTAAATGGATACGGCGCCTTGCCAGTCGTTTTTTGAAACTGTTCAATAAACGTGGCAATGATTTTAGTTTTGTCAGAGGGTGCATAAATTGCTACAGCTAAGACATTTGTCCCTTTAGCCATTTCCATTAACGCATCGAACGAAACCGAATGTGGTTGGCTAATGTCAACCAATAATGGGGACGGTTTTTTAGCAATAGAATCTATTGCCCTCACCGCTTCTACCATCTGAGCATATGTGATTTCCATATCTATACATGTAATTGTCAGAGTTACAATTCCATCTGCTGATTTTTCAAGGTCTCCAATACTACATTGATTTGATTTCATTGGATACTCCTGACGTAAACATTGCTGCCAGTTCTAACCTGGCGCGCGGCTGATGTGCGAGCAGTCATTTCAAACCGCGCTGCGCTGGATAACGTGGCTGGCCGAGTTCGGGGCTGCCAATCCAGCGTGAGCGTAGTAGAACCCACGCATGCTGAACAGCCCAAATGGTGGGCTCAAAAGGCCCCCTCTACCAACTTCACAAGGGTAGATTTGCATGGCATGATGAGACTCTGCTTGTAAGAAACTGAGCCATGTACGAGCCCACAAATAACAATTGGCCTAGCGGTTTCTGCGTTTCCCTCTGCCGGGTCTCGCCTGTCTTCCGTAGGGTGCCCCTAAGGCCGGCTCTACCTTCGTGGCAAGCCAGATGATCTGCCGGGCACCACGCGACCCATTTGCCCGAACCCGAAGTTCCTCAACCTTGAAACCGGCTTTGTGCAAGCGCTTTGAAAATGCCCGGTCTTGTCCTGCCGACCAAACCGCTAGTACGCCACCGGAACGTAAGGCAGAAAAGGCGATGAAAAGCCCCTCCATGCTGTAAAGGCGATCGTTGTCTTTATGCGTCAAACCTGACGGCCCGTTGTCGACATCCAGAATGATGGCGTCGTATGCTGCCGGTTTTTCCAACAGGATGGCCCCAACGTCGATTTCACGCACTGTGACACGTCTGTCTTTTAACGGAGCGCCAGCCAATCCGGCAAGGGGCCCGCGGCTCCACTCGATCACACCGGGTACCAGTTCCGCTACCACTACTTTGCTTGCCGGGCCGATTTCGTTTAGAGCAGTTCCCAGGGTAAAGCCCATGCCAAGACCACCAATTAAAACATTTGCCTGCGAACGATTCGATAATTTCTGACAGGCCAGTTCTGCCAACGCTTTTTCTGAGCCGTTTACGCGGCTGTTCATGAGTTCCTGAGTACCGATGCTGATTGAGAACTCGGAGCCACGCCGGTAAAGGCTGAGCTTTTTGCTCTCACCCGGTATTTCAGCTGTATCGATTAATATTCTGGGGATCATTTACCCGCCTCAAATCTGGGTGAAGATATACCACTTTTAAATGGCGGTTTATCATTTCTACACAAAGGTTTATCATTTCTACACAAAGGTTTATCATCTTAGTTTCAAGTTCCAAGTGCGACAAAATTATCTACAAATAATTCGTTTGGCGTTTTGAATTTTATAGTTTTTCTGGGTCTATTGTTTAATCTGTCTTTAACGAATTCAGTATCAGCATCGCTGATGTCATCAAAAGGA
>JAJDAG010000098.1 GCA_029262005.1 Candidatus Zhuqueibacterota bacterium
TAGGTCTAGTTTCCAACTTTTTGTTGTGGGTGTAGAACTCGCATATTCACAAAAAGTCTCAATCCCATCTCTTGTTAGGTCTAGTTTCCATCAATCTCTGGAGCTAGCACTTTCACAGCTCGATTTCTTTGTCTCAATCCCATCTCTTGTTAGGTCTAGTTTCCAACTTTTTAATAACATTCAATCCCATTATTGGGAAAGAAAAGTCTCAATCCCATCTCTTGTTAGGTCTAGTTTCCAACGGTGTTGAAGATGCACGAGAAATACTCCAGAGCGGTCAGGTCTCAATCCCATCTCTTGTTAGGTCTAGTTTCCAACGGGCGCCAACTTTAGGGGCGCCAATTTGGAGGGCGCCGTCTCAATCCCATCTCTTGTTAGGTCTAGTTTCCAACGCAGCCAAAGAAGCTCATTACGAAACTGAAATAGAAGGTCTCAATCCCATCTCTTGTTAGGTCTAGTTTCCAACTGGGGCGGTCTTGATTTCGCAGCATTAGAAAAAAAAAAGTCTCAATCCCATCTCTTGTTAGGTCTAGTTTCCAACAGCTACCCTTGCAGCCCCTTTAAAAACAATATCTTGCAAAGCCCATTGTTCTAACCTCAATTTTTGGGGCTCCTTTTTAAGCAATTTTACACACCTCCCTTCTTTTTTGCTTTGCTTAAGGTATTGATTTACAAAAACATAGGTCAATTGTTCTAACCTCCCTGCTTTTGGCATTGAAAAAAGGGGTTTTTGCTAGTGTTTTCCGCCTTTTTCAGGCCTGAGTCAGGGGATAGTTACAATCTATTTATTCATGTTAACGTTTTATTTTGCAAAATCAAGTAAAATCTTGGTTGCCGGTTGGGTCTTGCCTACCTTTTATTCACCGCAGTTATCGCAAACGGTGGGTGCAAGAGGCCGAATCCAGCCTATCTGGGCCTTGAGAGTAGCCTCAAGCAACGCCAAGATATCACCGCGACCACTGTACCAGGCATTAGTGATATCCAAGAGATGAAACCTGCTGGGGCCAACAAGACCAGCTTTAGAGATACAAACACCGGTAGTGGGCATATCGTAATGAGAGTGGAGGTTTGAGCCCAGAATCCTGGGTAGAGTCCAATCCAGGGGAAATACGAATTATTTAACTCTGGACCACTCTTACGGCCAAAAGCAATCAGATTTAGCCAGAGGTAGAATTGGGTCAGAAATATAGCAATAACTCCCCGTTTAGATAGTTTACTTGTTGGTATGGAGAGCCCTATGAATTGAATTTTCTCCTGGCTACCATCAATTTGCTTGTCAAGAAACTCTGCCACATTATCAATTTGCATTGCTTCATCATATTCATCCGTCATTTTATGTAGCTCCGGAAAACTCTCGGCGAAAGTCTTACCGGTCGTTGAGAAACCAAACTCTTTTCCCAGCCATGTCTGGAGATTAGTTCGTATCCGATAATGGACATGTCGAATCTGATAAATCACCTTGAGATTATTGAAAGTTCCGCAGAGTGGGGTCACAAAATGCCCGAGCTTATTCTGTAGCAGTGGGTCGAAACTCTTACGATGTTCTTCAGTGCACTGACCATCGCTAATCTTACCGCCAAACTGTCCTTCCCACTTCGACTCGTATTGATAGGGGATCTTGATGACAGTCCCATCTTCCGCAATCACTGATACACTATCTGCTAATTCTGTGATAAGCTGGAGCTGGGGTGCGTCTGCCTTCCTCCAAAACTCTCGAAAGCTTCCAAGAGTTCTTGGAAAAACTCCCGGAGAAACGTTTGGAACAAATTCAAGGCCATTGAAATGGGCCAGTATCAAAAGATCACCTTCATTACCATTTTTATTGAACCGACCTTTCAGAAAAAAGAAGGGCAATGCGTCCGCAAACTGAAGCACCATCCCTTGATTCCTTTTTTTATACTTGGGGGAAATAAAAGCCGGGTCGACAAAAAATTCTGGTTTCCACATATCCCAAGTCACCCCGCCAAGTCCAGGTTCGTATTCTAATAACCAGTATGTTTCCTGAGTAGCAAATTTCACACTCCACTTGGTCCAATCACGACAGATAGTTTGAATCTTGTCAATCTGCACAATAGCTTTTTGTCCAATAGAACCGGTGTTGCTTGTGGTTGACAACAATCCAAGTACGCACAGCGTCAGTAGTGCAAAATGCACCGTACGGATATGTCGAATTGGTTCAAGTGAACCAGAAACATTCACCTTTTATTGACCTTTCTGATTAGTTGTATCGACTGTCTTGGAACCCAACATTCCACTTATGCTTCTCCCTCAATTCTTCATGAACTTCTTTACAATCATGTACTGTTAGTTTCCCGCTCTTATATTCACTATACTGTTTGTCCAATTCTTTTTTTTGCTATTCAGGTAAGGGCAACTCTGAATTGCTACGGGTTATTGAATCCCAAATATCTTCAACGAGCAGCAGTTTTTCGGACAAAGCCAATTTATCGATTTCTTTGATGAGTTGAGCTGGCGTCATATCATTACCCCTATCACATACAGTTCTTTAGTTATTTCCTGTGACTTACAAGATTACAATCTCATGATTGACTTGCAACAAAAAAGTCACTGTTCTGGTTACTTCCTACAGGAAGGGAGATGCGGCCGAGGCTAAACCTACCTCGTTTCTTTAGGTCATTGCGTTTATTGCAATAGAATCGGACTTTCTAATCGAATGGTTGTTGCGGCCAGAAAGTCAAAATTGCAAAGCACTAACTGCCCTGCCACCCTATCCGTTATGGATATGAGGGCAGAGCACAGCAGCAGAATTATTGTAGTCGTATCCGGTTGGCACTGCTTCTTATTTGGTCAACACCATTAGCTTTGAGTATTTAACTGTGCTCCCGACTTCCAGGGAATACAAATAAGTCCCGCTTGAAACCAGGCTGCCGTCGTCTGTGCGGCCATCCCAGAACAGAGAAAACGCCCCGGGGCGCTGCTCTTGCGCCACCAAAGTCCGCACATTCTTCCCGAGAATATCAAAAACGGTAACCTTGACAAACCCGGCCTGTTCCAAAGTATAGTTGATGTTCGTGGACGGATTAAACGGATTGGGATAGTTTTGCGACAGGCCAAACCTGCGCGGCCCACCCACTTGCACGGAGATATTTTGTGAGAACTCAAAGCTGCCGTCTGTGTCGATTTGTTTAAGTCTGTAATCATAGTGGCCGTCACGCAACGCCTTGTCACTGAATTGATAGTGCTGCGAGCGCACCGTTGTGCCATGGCCCGGCATAAACCCTGCGCTTTGCCAATCGTCAGCATCCTCTCGCCGCTGCACTTCAAAGCCATAGTTGTTCGACTCCGTGGCAGTGGACCATTGCAAAAGCACGTCACGGCCTGTTACTGAATAAGTAAAAGAGGTAAGCTCCACCGGCAGCGGTGCCCCCGGATCCCAGGCAAGCCCGACTCGCAAACCGTCAATGGTCAGGATGTTTGAAGCGCTGGCCTGCCGTAAAACAATCTGATCCAGATCGCCACTGCCAATTCCGGACGGGTCGGTATCATTGGATGAGACAGGGCCAACAGCGGCAGTTGCAGGCTCAGTTGCGGGCACCGGCGGTTCGGAAAAAACGAAAAGGCTGGCCTCATCGTTGTCATCACCCGCAATAAAGGCATATTTCATGACGATAAGGTAAGTCGTGTTCAGAGTGTAGTTGAAGGCCGTAAGACTGGCACTCTCAGTGAACTGGCTGAGACCAAAGGCCAGACCGTCTTCCCCATCGTTGACCACATAAAAGCGACAGTACCGCGCCGAAATCGATGACGCGGATAAAACCACTGGCTCGGGAAAGTTGCTGGTGGTGGTCGGCGCGCCGGCAACGCTGATGAGAAAGGAAATATACAAGTCGCCGCTTGACTGCTGGGCGAAGGTTTTCTCCACCCATTGGCCGCTGGCATCGAGCAAAGCCGCGTTGCCAATACCAGAGGACGGGTAGCCGGTGAAGGCCAAGCCACCGTTGGCAACCGTCACTTTATCTGTGCCGCTGGTCGATTCGCTCCAGCCGTGACTGGTAAGGTCGTTGCCTGCCGGGTAATCAAACTCGTCAGTCAGTATGGATTGGGCCCGGCTTTGAACTGTAAACAGCATAAGACACAGCACCACAAGGAACATTCGCAAAAGGTTCATTTATGCTTCTCCTGAATTTATCGCGCGACATATTATATGAGGACAATATTAGAAAATACCTGCAAAGGGTGCGAAATGGCCGTTTGGCGGGTTAATTCCGTGGGACTTAGCTGAAGTTTGCTGTGCGGTGGATAGCAAAAAAGCAGGTTCAATAAAAGGAACCCACCTTATGCAATTCTCTTTCTTTAATCTGCAGGCGTTTAGCCGGCTACTTGGTCGTCTGCGCCTCTCTCACTTGCGGGGCTTTCATACAAGGTCATTTCGAAGCGGGCGTTGTTTAGCGGGTGTGAGAAATCTGCCAATCCTTGGTGCGGGAACCTTCTGCTAAAATGATGAAATTCCGGTAGAAAAAAACCGGAATGACAGAACTATGTGTGTTTTCGGTCAGATACGATTTACAAATACCCTAACTTTAAATAGAATTCTTGTTTTGCTTTATTGGATATTTGCCAAAAGCGCCCATTACTCCAAAGTGCATGACCAACATTTTCTATTGGATAAAAATTAATGTCATTGCCTGCTTTTTTCATTTTGTCTACAAAAATTCTACAGTAAAAATAGGGTGATGAATTCACATCATCGGTTCCATGAAAAACCAGCATTGGCGGCAATCCTTTGTGTATGTTATGCGTTGGTGAAATATCTTGTATTCTTTTCTTGTCGTTTACAAGAGGCTCAAACCAAACGCCTTGTAAGTCATAAATAGCAGAATTCAAAATTAATGCATCCGGTTTTGAACTTACAAGTTTATTTTCAGTCGGTTCATCCAGTATGTCTAGCATTGCCGCAGACAAAGCCAAATGCCCCCCCGCAGAATTGCCGTTGGCGATTATCTTATTTGCATCAATATGAAATTCATCGGCATTTTCACGTAACCATCTTATAGCAGATTTTGCATCGGAGATTTGTTCGAAAGGCAGAGCGCCATGGCGGTCATAGAGTCTATTTTCAATACAAATATTAATAAATCCCAATTTAGAGTATCCGAATTGCCAATCCGGTTTGCCTTCGTTCCAACTGCCACCGTGGAAGTAGACGACAGCAGGTCGCTTTTCGTCTTTTTTAAGGCTGTCGGGAATAAAGATATGTGCATCTAATTCAAAACCATCGATTGTTTTATAGGTTTTAACCAGATGTCCCTGTCGCGTTGTTAACGCTTTGTTGTAGAGTGAATTAATTTTAGTTTTCAGTTCCTCTGTAAGGCAAGTTTTATTAAATGATTCAATTGCGGGTGCAATATTCTTAATCCCCAAATTTTCTATATGGTTATACAAATATTGAAAGTACCAAAAATCTATTACAGCTCTATTTTTAATGTTTTGATTAATCTCATTAAAAGAAGCAACCAACCACTGGTTATCGGATTTTTTTAACGCCTTGTTTGTATTGAAATCTTGTCTCACTTTCGAATCCAATAGTTCTTTGCCAAATTCAGTATACCCATCAATATCGATTAAGTCAGGATTGTCCAAATTGATTGCAGACAGATAATCCCGGGTTTTCCGGCTGAAAATTACGCGTTCATCCGTGAAGTCCTTGTGAATGCGAGGGTAATCTAAAATCAACTTGTCAAATGAAAAAGTGATTCTGTTTTTAATTACGAATGCAAATTGTTCATTTATGTTATTGCTCAATAAATCATCTAATGGTTTTAGATAGATGCTTTTTAAAGAATCTATTACTCGTATAAAAGCATGTTCGTCTTTACTGAAGAGATTGTACCAATTCCTTTTGAAGTAATTGGTGACCTGTTCATTAATTAGATTTTGTTTAAATAGAAGAAGGTTGGATTCAGGAGAGATGCCTGTAAATACAATGCTGCTGTCAATATTAGCTGCATCAAAGAATATTTCTAAATGCTCATCGGGTTCGACAAATATTTCAAATTGCTTGTCTTGATAGTTGATAGCAAGAAATTGTGGTTTGATGGTTACTCTTTTAAAAAGAAAAGAACCTGTTTCTGTTATTTGGCAAAGGCTATCCCCAATGGATATCGATTTTGCAGCATTATTTGTTATTGTTCCTTTTATAGAAACGTCACTACTTTTGGGTTGATTGCATGCAATGAAAAAAATAACAGCTAAAAGTAGTAGTCTATTTTCTTTCATTTTGCGCCTGTCAAATTGTTGTAGTCAAATAGGTTGGATTCAAGCCTTGGGTGAAGAAAGACACTTGCCCGGATTCGGTGTTAAGTAAAATAATGGCCTCAGAAGTGTTCAGCCAACAGGTGAACTCAAACCTGTTCTTAACACAGAATCCGGGATTTGGACGGGAATCGAACGTCATCAGGAATTGTGGCCCTCACTTATTCGAACCCTGCTTCCAGTTAGGGGGTTTTTTTCCGTTGCTTATCTAGCTTCTTTTTTGCCTTTTGTTCCTGTTCACTTTTCTTCTGTTTCTGACTTTTGTCCTTATCCTTCTTGCCGCCTTTGTCTCCCATTGTGCACATCCTTTTTGGTTATGAATCATTATTTTGCCGTAAAGGGCCTTACCTCGTAAGCTATGGTTTATCGTATCTTCAAATAAATACACGCTAAAATAATGTTTTATAGAGTATTGCGTTTGAGTTGAATGGCCGAAATTATGAGACCCGTTCAAGCGTTTTGTTGCGCAGATTAAATCACATGCATCGCAAATCTTTCAACTGCTGTCTGCATTGTTGCGCATTTTTAAATCTGATTGGATGAATTCCCAACGCCTGGGCTGACTCTACATTAACTTGCATATCATCGATAAATACTGTTTCACTGGCTTCAAGTTGATGGTAATCAAGCAAATGCCGGAAGATCGAAGCTTCCGGCTTGACCATTTTTAACCGGCAAGAGAATATCGGCGGCTCAAATAAATTCCAGAAGTCAAGCTTCTTTTCAATGTAATCGGCCACTTCAGAGTGCATGTTTGACAGAATGAAAAGTCTGTGACCAATCTCTTTGAGCTCCCTTACCAGGTTCAATGTCTCCGGGATCGGTACAAGGATCGTCGGAACTAGAGCAAAGAAGCTTCGAATCAGCTCTGCGGAGATCCCGGTGCGTTGCGCTGCCTGAACCGTAGCGGTATTCCAGTCCAGAGTGCCGCGATCCAGTTCAACCCAATCCGGATGCCCGAGTACTTGAGTAGACATTTTTTCCCTGTCGGAATTCATTGGGAACATTCTCTCAATTAGAGGCTTTGGTTTCCAGTCAAGCACGACACCACCAAGATCGAATACGATATTCATTCAGACTCCAACCGCGCACCACGATGGGGCAGGAGTGAAGCGATTGTCCCATCAAATAATCTCATAGTTTCTTCATCTCTTCCATAAGATTGTGATCTTATTATTGACTTGCAACAAAAAAGTGACGACGCGTGCGTACATGCTCGTGCCCCGTGTTATGCTTGCGGAATACCGGCAACCATGCCGTTGTCATCAACAATTCTGTATCGAGCCATCTGCGAGTAAATCTGCTTTGGCTGAAATTTTAAAAAATGTCCACATATTTTAATCCACTGCCAGTGATGAACAAAACTATCTGTTCATCCTCCCGGATTTGTCCACTGTCCCGAAGCATTGCCAGGGAAGCAACCGTTGCACCTGCTTCAGGTGCTGCAAAAATGCCTTCAGTTTTCCCCAGATGTTTAACGCCTGCCAGCAAAGCATCATCGCTGACAGCAAGCGCGCAACCATTGCTTTCTCGAATTGATTGCAAGATAAGAAAATCACCCACTGCACTTGGCACACGCAGCCCTGAAGCCAGCGTTTTCGCGTTTTCAAAAGGAGGGGCCTTGTCCAGCCCTTCATTAAATGCATGAATAATGGGGGCACAACCTTCCGCTTGAACTGATATCATTCGCGGACGCTTTGCACCAATCCAACCTAAGGCCTCCATCTCAGCAAAGGCTTTCCACATACCAATAATGCCGGTGCCGCCACCGGTGGGATAAATGATCACATCGGGCAACTGCCAGTTCAGTTGTTCAGCCAGTTCATAACCCAGTGTTTTTTTACCTTCAACCCGATAAGGCTCTTTCAACGTTGCAACATCAAACCAACCTTCTTGTTCTTTGCGTTGAGCAACTATTTTGCCACAGTCACTGATTATACCATCAATCTTTTCTACGATTGCGCCATATTGTTCACACTCAACCTGGAAAGCAGCCGGTGTATCTCCAGGCATGAAAACATAAGCCTCCTGTCCGGCTTTTGCCGCATAAGCGGCTGCAGCGCCGCCGGCGTTCCCTGCCGTAGGAAGGGCTATTTTTTTCACACCTTTTTCTTTTGCTTGCGAGATAGCAGCACTCATCCCCCGGGCTTTGAATGAACCGGTTGGATTAAGGGATTCGTCTTTAAGGTAAAGATTCGAGAAGCCGAGCAATGCCCCCAACCGTTTTGCTGTTACAAGCGGCGTCCAACCTTCTCCTAAAGAGACGATATTTTCTTCGTACTCGATTGGCATCATTTCGCGATACCGCCACATAGTTGACTCACGATACACCAACTGCTCTTTCTGGATGACTGATTTTGCCTTTTCAATATCATATCGGGCAAAGAGGGGCAGATGACATGAAGTACAAAGATTCAATAATTGTTCTTTAGGGAATATCTTGTTACAGCTTGTGCACTCAAGATGACTAAAAGCGGACATTGTGTGATTGGTCATATCTTAATCCTATGCTGGATGTTTGTTAGTATGCGGTAAATTTAATTTATGGTGCGCCTTCTATGCTGGAAAATCAAAAGTCGGTGTCAGCTGGGGCGCATCCCCAGTTCTCTTATTTCATATCAAGGGCACCCGGCACCCATTTCTCATGTTTCATGTCAAGAGCACCCGATATCAATCTTGTAAATGTGAAAGATTCGCATTTGGTTTTGATTTATCCTGACTTCATAAACCTTATTTTGTTTCTCATATCAGTAATAAATTTCTAATACAGTAATATCAAAGAAAATTCTTTTTTCGAGTGTACAAAAATGCCATCCATGCGCTTGCTCTGCTATTTTATAAAAATATATTGTCTGCTTTGCTCAAGCAGCTTGGATTTCGTCAGGTACTGCATTGCCAATTCCTGTTTGGTTCATCGACAATTTGCTTCTCCCCCCGTCATGGAAGTTTCGCGAACACTCGGAGTCAGAAGTGTGAGGGAGTGTGGAGTGTTTGCCGTTAATTTAAAACAACCCATTAACAATGTCAAAAGAAAAAGGGCGAATTCTACAAAAACCGACCTGTTTCATGGCACGTGCATAATAATTCCGTTGTTACTGCTGTGGAGCGCTGCAATCAGATCCATATCTTAACGTCATCAAACTGTTTTTATGGCAGATAAATGTTCTCGCCACAGATTCCTCACCCTGCACAACGGCTTCGCAATGACCATAAACTCCGATTTTTCTGTTAGACACTAAGTTGAGCCAAAAGCGGCTTGTGCAAAAGCATGTGTGAGTTTGTCAAAGTCAGTTCCGGGTTTGTCCAAGCCAAATGTATCTTTGTCGCAGCGTTATTCGTCTGCGTCGAGGCGTCCTGCGACTTATGCGGCGGTTATTTTTGTTAGTGTGAGCAGATGCACTGTTACTGTAAGTACTTGATTATTCATGTTTTCCATAACTCCGACACGGTTTGGAATCCTGGCAGAGGTGAATTTGTTGTCATGCCTGAGTTTTATTTCTAACCTGAATAATTCGCAGCATCTTTGTCATTCAAGGGAATCCTGTTGCTTCACAGCAGTTACCTTCATTAAAAAGGCGCCTCCTGAGTGACAGCCGGATAAATCTTGTTCACTTATTTTAGAGCAAAGAGTTTGCATCAAAAATAATAACATTGTGCATGAGCCAATCATTACCATTAAATCTGAAGAAACATGGACACAGACGATTTATCAGAAGAAGCATATCAGGCGATAATGATTGCAGCAGAGCCGTCTAATCACGATTTGATTTTGCAATTTGGACTGCAAGATTTACAGGAAGAAGTGAGGGAAGCACGAGCAGAAGGAGGCGATATTGAATTTATAACAGAACCTGAATAGGGAAAATGTGTGATTGATTTGCACTCTGACAGGGTTGCAAATCCTGTCAGAGTTTGTTTTCACCTACATGCCCAAAACTGATTTGGCAATGTGCATGGTCACCAGCACATGCGGCACATCCACGACTTCGGCAATGTGCAGATCACCGGCCAGGGAGCATAAGACATAAGCTTCCGTGCGATCGAGTCCGTGTTCCGCAACGAGATAATCTACGAGGTAACGCACGGCTTTCTTCGCTGCTTCGTCCAATGTTGTGGCAAAGGCGGTTACAGCGTAATAATCGTCGGTTTCATACTGCGGTTCTTGAATCTTACGCCCTTTGATAACTTCCACCTGATAAACAATGCGCATGGGCGCTTCAATAGCGGTGCCGCAAACTTCGCCCAGTCCCTGTACGGCATGGGTATCGCCAACGGAAAAGAGGGCGCCTTTTACCAGCACAGGAAAGTACACCGTGGTGCCTTGCGTCATGTAAGGATTGTCCATATTGCCGCCATTGGCCCGCGGTGGAATGGTGGAGAGCATTTCATCCGTGTCCGGCGCCACACCCATAACGCCGGGAAATGGTTTCAGCGGCAAAGTGATTTTGTCGGAAAATTGTACGGTGTTGACGTCCTTGCCCAGGGCAAATGTTCTTAAGTACGGCTCCGTGAATTCATCCGCGAGAAAACCAAACTCCGGAAATACAGCAACCCAGCCCCAATCGCCTAATTCAATTTCGTGTAATGTCACTGCGAGAACATCACCGACTTCCGCGCCTTCAACATAAACCGGTCCGGTTAATGGATGAATAGGATCCATTTTTACATTGACCACATCGGATGAATTCGAGTTGAGATGCAATTGATTGTCAGAAGCTTCTTCGGTTAACACTTCTACCACTGCTCCGGAGGGCACGGTCAGCGCCGGTGGAATGGCCCGACTGAATTTATTATGCGTTTGCTCACGCGTCAATGTGAATTGTGCTTTGGGCGTGCTGACAACTTGCGCTTCTTCCTGGTCTAAACCGGGACAACCAAACCAGAAGATTGCTGATAAATATAATATTGTTAACCAGTTGCAACTAGCAATGTGAATTCGTTTCATTTTCCTCTGCTCCGTTTTTTGTTGTTTTTGTTTCGTATGAAAAATGTGGGTGGGATAAAATCCTCATCGCGGCTGTGTTGATGCAGAAAACAGTCGCAAATGAGCAAATATTTGAGTGTGATTGAATTTTACATCAAAAAATTAACAAAGTCAACTGCCAATACCTGATATGCCGGTAGGCGCACCATCCTTTAATCTGCTTTATTAATAACTCTGTGGCGCATAAGTCATCCGGATTAAAATATATTCAAGGTTAGGGGTTGAAGTTTCACATCGGATCATTTATATTTATATCCACACATTTGTGCAGATCCATTTAGACTTAAGGGAGGTCTCGTATGGCTATGCTGAATCATTTCACATTTGTTCTGTTTCCGTATGCAGCAGGTTGGTTTATAATAATGATGCTCGTGCGCAGCGTCATTGTGCTCCGTCGCGGTTATAAATTTGAACTCGGTACGGCCAAGGGCAGTCCGCGCCGTGGTATTTTTTATTCGCTCACTTTTTCTATGTTACCGTGGAAGAAGGACAGTACGCGCAGGCATCCGTACACATATCTTGCCGGCATGGGCATGCACCTGGGTTTGTTTCTAACTTTCTGCTATGCAATTGGCGGCAAGTTCCTGCAATGGTCTGAAATGCTTTCAGTGTTTTTTGGAGTTTGGGCTGCTATTGGTTTTGTCAGCGCTTTTGGTTTGTACGTCAAACGCAACCGAATGGAATACATGAAGCCCATTAGCAATCTCGACGATTTTCTTGCCAATTTGTTTGTGCAGTTCTATTTGCTCGCAGGTTTTCTCGCTGTGTTTTTTCCTGAATACAGCGGAATTTGGCGGCTCAGTGCAATTGTACTGCTCGTCTATGCGCCACTGGGAAAAATCTATCACATGGTGCTATTTTTTATCTCGCGAACATTGTTTGGCTTGCAGTTTGGCCGCCGTGGCGTTCTCAAACATGATTTCCCAATTAGCTACTGAGGAGGAGGGCGATGACGGAGAATTCAATCGTGACCGAAGCGCTGAACATTGTTGAAAACAAACTCAACTTGCCGGTCACCACTTATCTTGAAGCTTGCACCCATTGTGGCTTATGTGCAGACGCATGTCATCTTTATCGCGCCGATCCGGTGGCGAAGCATATTCCATGTCACAAAGCAGACACCGTTCGCAAGGTGTATCAACGCCACTTTACGCCGCTGGGTAAGGTCTTTCCCTGGCTGTTTGGTGTCAGCGATTTGTCTGAAGAAGATCTTGATGAGTGGGTTGAGCCGGTTTTTCAATGCACCATGTGCAGGCGTTGTACAATCGAGTGCCCGGTGGGAATAGACAACGCGGCGCTTATCGCCACGGCCAGAACGGTTCTGACCAAAGCCGGCAAAGCACCGGCAACTCTGGTTGAACATGGTCGAAATTCCTGCGCGGTCGGCAGCCCTCTGGCAGTTACACCTGAAGATTTTTTAGAACGCATCGAATGGATTGAGGAGGAACTGCAGGAAGAGCTTGAGGACGATGAATTCAAGGTGCCCATCGATCAGGTTGGTGCGGATTTCCTGTTTATACCTGCTTCAATCGAATTAATGAAATTTCCCGGTACCGTGCAGGCGTGTCTTAAGATATTTCATTTCGCCGGCGCAAAATGGACCATGAGCAGCAGCAGGTACGATGTAACCAACTTTGGTGTTTTTCTCGGTGATCCGGATATTACCAAGACCATTGCCATGCGCGATATTGAAGAAGCCAAACGGCTGCAGGTGAAATCGTTGGTAACTTCAGAGTGTGGCCATGCCTACCGCGCACTGCGCTGGGAAGCGCCGGACTGGTTTCAGGAAGAACTGCCATTCGCGGTGAAAAACATTGTCGAACTCGCTGACGAATGGGTTGCAACCGGCAAATTGAAGCTGGATGCGAGCGTCAATTCTGCACCAGTGACTTATCACGATCCCTGCAATATTACTCGCAATGGCGGTATTATTGATGAGCCGCGCCGCTTGCTCGGTGCCTGCGTGCAGAAATTCAAAGAGATGACACCGAACCGGGAGCATAACTGGTGCTGCGGTGGTGGCGGTGGATTCCTGTCCATGCCCGAATATAATGATGTTCGTCTGCAAAGTGGCTTGATGAAATCGAATCAGATTAAGGAAAGTGAAGCAGCGGTCGTGGCAACGGCTTGTGCCAACTGTCAACTGCAGTTAGGCGATTTGAACAGTCACTACGGCTTAGAGGTGAAATGTGTGAGCGTGACCGATCTGGTGGCAGATGCCCTGGTTGATGTCAGGGCGGGGGAGTCGAGCGGATGAATCTGTGACGAATACCTGTCATGGTGCGTGATTGCTAACATTTGTACATGGGCAGGATCAACCAAAAGCAAAATCCCAAATCCCGAGCTGTGTCGAGATTTGGGATTTTTATTAGTGACTGAGTTCGTGTTTACAGCCCAAAACTTACATCAAATTCCCACTGCTTCATTTCTAAATCAATGGTCTGTTGGTTCGGGGCTTCCAGTGGATTCGCGCCGCTGACGCTTTTTGAAAAAGCATGCATGAATGCCAGGTGTATTTGCCGGCCGCTGTTCAATGTTTTGCTCAAACCAAAGGTTGCGTGTTGCTCCATAACGCCCGGAGCCAGAATGTTAAAAAGAACTTCAGTGTCGGGGATGGGTTGTTCGCCGAAGGAAAAACCGCCGCGCAAAGTCCATGCATCGTTGGCTTGCCACTGCGCCCCTATTTTAAAGATAGTCATATCTTTCCAACCAAAGCCAGCGCCGTTATCATTGCCAAGTTGTGCAGCCTGAATGTTCGGTAGAAACGGATTGTTAACAGATTCGATGTTGCTATAAAAAATTTGTTGCAGATCCACAGCCAGCGTCAGGGCCGAGGTCGCGTGGATAGCAATGCCGGCTGACCAGCTTGCCGGAACATCAAAATCACCCTGTCCCGCAAACAATCCGGCATAACCGCTGAATTCACTCATGCGCATTTTGGTTTGATAAGATGCGCCAACTGAGATGGTTTCACCAAAGTTGCCCAAATAACCAATTCTGGCACCAACGCCAAGTGAATTTTCATGGTCGTTGTCGGAAAGATTGGCAGCGTCACTTGAGAAACCCATTTGTCCAAATACACCCAAACCTTCTGCTTGAAAGCGTTGATAAGCGAGTATAGGCGTAATGCCCACAGCATGCTCTTCTGTAATTTTTCTGGCGAGGGTTACTGCAACAAATGCCTGGGCGAGATCCACGCCTGTAGGTGTGGCGCCAAATGTAGTACTTTCATAGTTGGTATTCATACCGCCATTGCCGTAAACCGAGACACCGAACGAGGTTTGGTCATTAAGCATCCAGTTTCCGCCGAGCGAAGGCATGAAAAAGGACTTTGAATCGCTGACAACCGTGCCGGGCGCCAAACCAAATGTTCCGGGAGCGCCGGAAGGATTGCCAGTGACTGTATACTGCCGGTCCGGGCTGAAAAAAGCAATGCCGACATCATATCTTTTACCAACAAAAACCATTGAGGCCGGATTGGTGGCGCCGGCCAGCGAACTCAAAGCCAGGGCCGTGCCTGCACCAGCCATGCCACGGTATTGCGTGCCGTAACCATGCCGGAAATAGCCGTTCGTTGCAAAAACACTGCTCACTGTGCACCCGAAAAGCACGAGCGCTGCTAGTGTTCCGATAATTTGTTTTTTGTTCATCTTGTCCTCCTTAAAGGGTGTTAGAACAGGGTGACTACTTGTTGTGAAAACTGCTTTTCATTGAATTGTGATTTTAATAATGCCGTGGGTTTTGGATTGGGATGTATGTGTTTTGAGGGCAGATTGCGCTGCCGGCCACGCCGGTTTCAAAGGCGCTGCTGCGTTCGTTAAATCGGCATATCCGTAAGAGCTGATTTTATTTTCGTCATTCACCGGAGATGGCAGTGAAAAAAACGAATGTGTTTTGGCCTGAGGTGCGACACTCACAATATGTTTCACGTCTTTCCCTCCTGAGTTTGCAGAATCGCTTTGAAAACGTTACCCTGCTGTTACTTTTTTTAAAACAAGCAAAACAAATGCCAATGATTTAGCGCTTTTGTAAAGCACATAACTCTTGTATAATCAATAAAACGTAGTGAGACTGCATCAGGTTCTTTTTCTTACGAACGAGAATATTTGGGTACATTTTTTAAAAAGAGGTATGGATACCATGAAAGGGCAACGCTTGCTGTGGCGCCGTTCAATTAAAGGTGTTCTTTTGTTCGTTTTTTATTGCTTATGTGATCCGCTCAGCTTATTTTTACCTTATTCATCTGCAGGGCTACGCCAACGGCCAATAGACGAATAATAATCATCACCACCACTTATTTTGAGCTTTCTATCATGTCCTTTTTTTCAGGATTTTCAGAGCATTACCAAGCAATTTTTCCTTTCAGAAATCCAACATTTGAGTTTTTGCAAAGTTTGCAAACAGGCGAAGCAGCAAGTGTTTTAGATCTTGGCTGCGGCACAGGTCACTACATCGGTAAATTCGCCGAAGCTGGTGTTAAAGCCGTCGGGCTTGATCTTGATAGTGAAATGATAAACTATGCCGGGTCTCAGCACAAAAGTGTCACATTTCACACCATGAATATGCT
Source organism: Candidatus Zhuqueibacterota bacterium (assembly GCA_029262005.1). Lineage (GTDB taxonomy): Bacteria > Zhuqueibacterota > Zhuqueibacteria > Oceanimicrobiales > Oceanimicrobiaceae > JAJDAG01. The sequence continues at coordinate 15,825 of JAJDAG010000098.1, forward strand.
TGATATTGAACAACTAAACCAGAAATTTGGTCTGGTGTTTTCAACTGGAAATGTGCTGGCGCATTTTTCTGAGAGGCAACTGCCGGCGTTTCTCAAAAGCGTTCATAAGGTTTTGGCGCATGAAGGTACCTGGGCTTTTCAGGTGGTTAATTGGGATTTTATTTTGCAGCACAAAGCATATGATTTCCCGGTGATTAACCTTGAGGAACCAGGTGTGTCTTTTTACCGGAAATACATCGATATTTCAACTTCCGGCGTCACGTTTAAAACGGTTCTCAGGTCTAATGAAAAAGTGTTATTCAGTCAGGAGACAAGGCTTTTTCCCATAAAAGCCGCAACGTTTATTGCGCTGCATGAACAGGCGGGTCTTAAACTCACCGGACATTTTTCTGATTTTAACCAGACGCCTTTTCGAGCTGATTTAAACAAAGCCAATATTATGGTTTTCAAGAAAAAGTCATGAACAAATTTCTACGGTTGGTTGGCCTGTTGCGTCCTTAAATGGTGTTTGAACGAAAACATCTCCGCACAGTCAATCCCGCGCTCATTGGTGCGGGCATCCTCTGCTCAAATCATGAGGTTTCGACATAAAAGAAAGACGAAATGACAGAACTATCGGAGTTTTCGGTCAACCACTAATCAGAGCAAACAGTGCATTGTTGCGAGCCAAAAACGATGAAGCCATTTTTACAGATCATTCTTGTGAGTTTAATTAGTGCCACATACGCCATGAGCCAATCAATTTATCCTGAAATTAACAGTGAGATTGCCGCAGGTAATTTTGCAGAGGCCCAGGTTCTCATTCAAAAACGAATTGCAGACGCGGGTCTCCCGGCAAATGAGATTTACGAGCTTTCGTTTCAGTTTGAGTTGTTGGATAGAATCCGTTTGGATTTTTCCCGCGATGAAACTTATGTGCGCAATGCACTGGCAAAATACTATCCAGCGCTGAATGACGCGCAAGTTCAAGCGTGGGAAGCTTCGAACGAATTGGAAATGAAAGTAATCGAAGGCCGGAAAAGATATTTCAGAAATGCAGTGCCAAATCTTTTTCGAGTCAACGCAGCAGCCAAAAAGCGAAAGCTGGAAATTGACGGAGTCAGTAAAAGTAAAGTGGCTCTGTTTCTGCAATCACATTTGCCGCAAGTGGTGGAAGCTGTTGAGTCTCAAGGCAAGGCCAGAGTGCTGCCGGTCAAATTTCGGCTTACGTACACGTTGCGCGTGGAGGCGAACGCCGTGCCCGCCGGAGAAATCATCAGAGCCTGGCTGCCGTTTCCGCGTTCAGATCGCAAGCGGCTTGGCGAGGTCAAGCTGCTGAGCGCCAGTGAAAAGGATTTTATTATTGCGCCGGAGACCTTTGCCCACAAGTCAATTTACATGGAAAAAACAGCAGAGAAAAACAAGCCAACCATTTTTAAAATGAGTGTTGCATATACGGCCTTTAACGAGTGGCATAAAATCAAACCGGAAGCGATTAAGCCGTACGACCAAAATAGCGAGATTTTTAAAACATTTACGGCTGAACGAGGGCCGCATATTTTGCTAACGCCCGAAATTAAAGCGCTGGCCCGGAAAATTGTCGGCACGGAAACCAGTCCGCTCATCCGCGCCCGGCGAATTTTTGCCTGGATGGGTGCAAACATTCCCTGGGCGAGCGCCCTGGAATATTCGACCATTGCCAGTCTTCCGCAGTATTGTGTGGACAACAAGCGCGGCGATTGTGGCATTAAATCGCTGTTGTTTATTTCATTGTGTCGGGCAAGCGGCATTCCGGCCAAGTGGCAGAGTGGTTGGTACCTTTACCCGGTTGGCATCAATTTGCATGATTGGTCGGAAGTGTATTTTGCCGGCCTGGGCTGGATTCCCGTGGACTCTGATTTTAACCGGCAGGACATTGCAGACAGGCGGGTCGGGGATTTCTTTTTCAGTGGCGCTGATGCTTATCGCTTGATTGTGAATGATGATTTTTCACAGAATTTTTTCCCGGCAAAAATACATCCGCGCAGTGAAACTGTTGACTTTCAACGCGGTGAAGTCGAGTGGCGCGGCGGTAATTTGTATTTTGACACCTGGGACTATAATATGGATGTGGAATATCTTGCGCGCTGAGTTTTACTGCCTCCCAGGCTGAGTAGTTACGCCCGGACAAAAGAGTTTGGCCTTGCCCAATGCGTAACACATTTTAGTTGACTCTATTAAACCTTTGTTGTATTTTTATTTCGACCACCTGAACTTCCACATTTCTCTTCGACTTCTGATTTTTCCCCGACTCCGAGAACACGCCCGGGAAGGTGGTTTATAGATTGTCATTGACCATTGTGCGAACATGGAAATGAACGATGCTTTTCCTGTCTCAATCTTTTGCAAATATTCTCTGCAAAACGAACCGTCTTAATGTCCGGTTTTGTCACGTCCATTATAATGATTTTGGGCGAATCGAAATGTTGATTTTCTAAACTGATTTTTGTCGAAATAGTCGAAAAGAAAAGGAGTTCAGGATGGAGGTTTTTGATTCGATTTCAGATCAGGTATTTAGATATGGGGTGCGTATTCCTTTTGCAATTCTGTTTATTCTTTGGTTGATTGTTTTAGTCTGGCCGAAAGCTTGCGTAAAATTGGCAAGGGTTGCAATGGTGGTATGTTTGGGTTTGATGGCGGTTAATTTCTATCTTACGGAACGTCCTCCCGACTTGCGTAGTGATAATCCACAACATGAACTGGGCCAAAGTATGCTCGCGAGTAACATCGGGTTGGGTTTTGATTCGGTAGCGCATCATGAGGGTGGTTATGCAAAAGGATTTGGCAAAGGAGAGTGGGTCACTATACTGGCAGTAGCGGTACTACTTGCCGCTATTCTGGAATTTTTGAAAGGGAACAGGCCGTTCATAGACTAAACTCATCACAAGTCACCATTTCAAGCTGCGCTCTCAGTTAATTTACAATCCCCCGTTTTTTTTACTATAAAATCTTCAACCGAACTGACAGTGCGCAACTACATTTATTTTTATCGATTCGAAGCGAAAACGGCCGGGGACGGAAAAGCCGCTTTCGCGAAAATTGGTAAGATGACTTTGTTGCGGTAAGGCTGAAAATATATGCTTTTAGCAGGAGGTTCAGATGATATGGAGAGAAGTTCAGGAAAAATAAATGAGGACAAAATTTTCTTATTCGCGAAAAAATGTGTTTTATCTGGCTTTCTTGTTGTTTTTGCACTTTTTGCTTCTTATGTTCTGTGTGTGTTTTCCAGTGGGTTGTAATAAAACAACGACTATTCTACTCTACTCTACTCTATTCTACTCTACTCTATTCTACTCTATTCTACTCTATTCTACTCGCGGACACAACCCACTCGCATCGTTTACATTTTTCTCAAGCTTTCAAAAGGAGGTGATGACTAATGCTGGTTATTTTGATAATGCTGGTATTATTTTCCGCTTGTAGCAATCCAGCGGCTTACACTGAAGATCGTGCTGCTTTCCTGTCGCCGGATTCAACCATTGAAAATCTGGTAAAATCATACAATGAGAAAGACCTTAAGGCGTATATCAGTAGCTTTTGCGATACCAGCCATTTCTATGACGAAGATATTTACTTGTGGGATATCAGGCAGGAACGACGGTTACATAAGACGATGTTTGCATGGGCTAGTGATATCAATTTGGCGATGCAGCCAATATCGAGGAGATTTGTGGAGGACGACAGCGCGCAGGCAGCCTATCGTTATCAGCTTAGGCTGCAAATTCCAGGTGAGCAGACACTGATAGGGGAAGGTGAAGCTGAATTGGGTTTCTTGAAGACGAAAAAGAATACTTGGAAAATAAAGTCCTTTCGTGAAACAAAAATAGGGCTTAGTAAAAATGTCTCTATAGAGACACTGCCTGATGACAGCGTTGATTACTTCCCATTAAGCGTCGGAAATTCATGGACGTACGAAGAGCAATTTGCTCCCGGTATCGAGGATCAGGAAGTTCTCATTACGGACTCTGTCATGATCAATGAGAATCTTTATTATCAAGCTGCCGGACACGGATATTTTTTTATTGTATCTGCGAGTTTTGCACGTAGAGATTCTCTGAATCAATTGCGACTCTACGTAGAGGATGACTCTACAGAATACATCATTTTCAACCTAGCGGCAGAGGTCGGTGACAGCCTAATTTTTATACCACCCTTTTCTACTGAAGTAATCGTTGTAGAACTTATTAGCCATAAAGATTCTCTGACAGTCCCTGCAGGAACTTTCGCAGACGTTTTAGAATTTCTTATCACAGATTTCAACTCCGGCTCGCGCCAAGTATATGAATTTGCTGCAAATATTGGACTTATTCGACAGAGAGGGACTAATCAAGTAATGGCTTTGAAAAGTGCTTTTGTAAACGGTAATAAATTCCCTGTGATAACTAGTGTAGAAAACAGAAATGTCTCATGGACACAACTCAAGAGTGGGTTTCGTTAAGTTGATTTCTGCTCAACAATAAAAAAATCTTCATTATGTTACGATTATCAATACGTTAAACTCATTTGAAGGAGGTGATAAAGATGAGATGGCCCAATCTGTTATAAATAGGTCCAAAATCAAATCGCAAAATATAATAATTGATTTCACTTGGGAGCCAACAAGGAGAATAACAATGAAACAAAAAGTGGAATGGTTGATAAAATTCATTTTTCTATTTGTAATAGTTACAATTCCCGTTCGCCTTCAAGCTCAGGTATGCGGCGGTTCTGGCGGCTCGGCATTTATCACCCCGAGTACATCCAATGTGGACATTCTTGTTCTATACGCTTACTTCCCCAGCGGTGGTACATCCGGAACTGAAAATATTCCTTCATTTGCCAACACAGTTACACTACACCAGGAAGATTATTATGATGAAATGTCATATAACACACATCATGTCGAGGTGGAGGTGTTCGATCCTAACGCCGGTGATGCTTTTGAAACTGATAATTCACGCAGCTATTATTATGGACACTCTTCTTCAAGTGGGATAAATGAACTAAATACGGAAATATTGGATAAAGCCTGGGCGGAGGATAACACAGTTTTTAATAATGTTGACGCCGTCTACATCTTTTATGGAGGCAATGTGTTCAGCGGTGGTACAGCCGTCGCGAGATTGAGTCATAACTCATCACACTTTTCGGGGTGTGGTGCTCTTATTGAGTGGGGAAGTTGGGGCAATGATGAAGAGAAAGTGCATAAATGGCACATGGCGCATGAATATGGTCACTTGCTTTCGCCAGATGGCACCTCTGGTAAGCGCGTTTACGACCAATACAACAATCAACCAAGCGGTATCTATAACATCATGCATTACCAGCACTTTAATGTCACGCAACCCATGGCCGCCTTCAATCTGATGTACCTCGGCTGGATTCAAAGTTCCTGGATATTGGAAATTGATCCCGACGATAGTGGAGACCAATCTCAGACTGTGACGATTAAGGATACCAGGCTTAATCCGGGTTCGGGTTATAACGTCGCAAGAATCCAATTACCGGGAAGCACCAACGAGCACTTTATCATTGAGAACCGGCAAGGCACCGGCTCTGATGCTTATTTGAGTAGCGGTGGCGAAGGACTCATCATCTGGCATATGAGCAAGAGTTACTCATCTTATAATTTCAACGGTAACATGGATGTAGAGATTGCTACAGCAATAGGTGCAAACGGGGAAGACTGGCTTGATAATGGCGTCGGCTCCGGTGAAGCTCGAGGTTTTATAACCGATTTTTTTAACGACTATAGGTCCGACTTTGCCCCATGGACAAATCCGAGCACAGAATCGGGAAGGCGTTATTCGGGCTCACATTCGTTTACGGATCTTGGCATACTAAACATTGATGTTTCAAGCTCAAACGTCATATTTGATTTTGCTGAAAACGCGCCTCCGGGTCCACCCCAAAATTTCACCATTCTAAACCGTACCAGCGACGGCCAGCACCCGATCCTGCAATGGGATGCCAACACAGAACCGGATTTGGACCACTACGCCATCTACCGTGGCGAGCAGGAAACCAAGGCCGACCCCATCAATTGGTTTTCCTCACCGGCGGCCACGACCGCCAACACCACCTGGACCGACCCGATTGTCACCATTAACAGCAGTTTCACAAATCGCATTCATTATCGCATCACAGCAGTTGACGACGCCAACAATGAGTCTGCGTACTCTAATTCCAGCTATGTTAATAGTTTCCCATTTTCCAAGCCAAATAATAAAGATACCGATATCACCGAATCGCTGCCAACACAAATCAGGCTGCATCCCAATTACCCCAATCCGTTTAACCCGGAAACACAAATTCGGCTTGAGCTGCCACAAGCGGGGGAGGTGAAACTAACGGTTTTCAATATTACCGGTGTTGAGATTCGCAGACTGCACTCCGGCACACTTGCCGCAGGCTATCACACATTTAGCTGGGATGGCAGGGACGATCGCGGCTTACAGGTCACAAGCGGCATTTATTTTTATCGATTCGAAGCGAAAGCGGCCTGGGACAGAGAAGCCGCTTTTGCGAAAATTGGTAAGATGACTTTGATGCGGTAAAACTGAAAGTACACGTCTCTCCTGAGAGTTGGTAGATAATTGGCACCGAAGCAAAGGAAGAATAAACGGAAAAATGTTTCCAATATTCGCAAAAAATGTGTTTTATTGCATTTTTTGTTGCTTTTGTACATCTTGTTTCTTATGTTGCGTGTATATTACAGTGGGTTGTAATATGACAACGACTACTCTACTCTACTCTACTCTACTCTACTCTACTCTACTCTACTCTACTCTACTCTACTAGCGGACACAACCCACTCGCATCGTTCTAATGCGACCATTTTTCTCACTATTGCATCGACATCGCTCATAGTTTTTTCATAACCGACTGGAGGGGATGATGAAAAGGATTCTTATCGCAGTTGTTTTTTGTATATTGTCGAGAATTTTCCTGGATTATGGCAGTAAATCGGCTACAATAACTCTAATAGGAATAAATCAATGAGTTCAATATCCGGCAAGGATAGCTTGTTCATACTTTCCCATTCTCTAATTCTTCTTGTCTTCGTTGAGTTTGGTCATGCCCAATGGAGTAACGAGCTGGATGAGAATACCCAGGTTTCCCTTTTCACCGGCCAGCCAACTCTTGTCAGCGACGGAGAGAATGGTGTGATTGTTTTTAGCCAGTCCCGTGACGTAAATTCACTGCTACGTGCGCAACGAATTGATGTGAAGGGGAATTTGCGTTGGCCTGGCGTTCAGGGCGTTCGAGTGTCGAGTGCAGTTGATGCGCAATGGATACGGGACCCTTTTGGGGAAGAACGCTTTGTCTTGCCTGACGGAGAAGGCGGTTCTTACGTTGCTTATCAGGTAGGAAAAATTATTGGACACATGGAAGAACCACCGGAACCGATTTTCTCAAGTAGCGTTTTTTTGCAACGTGTTGACAACTCGGGCAACCGCTTATTCGGCTTGGATGGCCTGCGTTTGATGCCCATTCTACCGGACACTGCCGAATTCTACCAAAGCAACATAAACATGATTCCAGATGGCACACAAGGGGTATATCTGTTGTGGGAGATGTCTATTGCTGACTCTTTAGAATCATCTGGGGTCTATCTTGCTCGAATCAAAGCGAACGGTGAGTTATATTGGGGGCTAACCAAGTTAACGGGCAAAAGCTATGAATACATCCCTTATCTTGACAACAATCTAAACCTAAATCTTTATGAGTATCCTGGCGAAACACTCCCCCCAGGCCAACGGCCGGACAGATTTCTAAAAATAGCTAAAAACACGGGTGAAATAATAAGCGAACACGAAATAGAGATAGGAACAGGAGAATTTGGTTTTAATTCGTTTTATGATTATGTGGAATCGGACGATGGTAGCGCTATTTTTTCCTTCCACGATTTTAGAGATGATACCTTGCGTGTACAAAAGCTGGATGGCGACGGAAACAAGCTTTGGGGCGAATATCCTGTTGTGATTGCCCATAATCTGAAAGGAACCACGTTATTCGAAATCGATTCTGATAAGTTAGGTGGCGCTTATTTGTGGTATCACACAGTGGATACGACACTTGTCCTGCTACATCTTGGAGGCGTTGGAAATGTTGGCTGGAGAAAAGAGTTTAATCTTAAACGCGGCGAAGGACTGCCCCAATTACAACCTCAACGTACTTTTAACCGGCCTATGGCAATTGCGCCTGACGGCAATAATATTTTTATCTTGACGGATGGCTTTCAAGTCGTGACAAAGATTGGCCCGCGCGACGATCTGCTTTACGATACACTTTGGCAGACCCGTATTTCTAATCGAACTGACATCGCCGCCAATATCTTCGACTATGCTGCCTTTGCAGATGCCGACGGCGGCTGCACGGTGGTCTGGGAGGAAGTTGGCCAATTCGTCGGTATCCGCGCTCAACGGGTAGACCGGCATGGAAACCTGGGCGGAACAACCCCGGTCGAGGAACAAAAACGCGCGATTCCAACTGATTTCATTCTTGAAAACCCAAGGCCAAATCCGTTCACTGACAGCATCAATATTGGCTTTTCAGTCCCTCGAACATCTGAGGTGTCAGTGAAGATTTACAATATACTTGGAAGGGAGGTGATAGCGCTATATCGACAAAAAGTATTCACAGGGCGCCAGGTCATTCAATGGCATGGCAAAAATCACAGGGGTGAGAGATTACCTTCGGGAGTTTACATCGTGGTCTTACGCAGCAGCACGGTTTCGGTACCCCGCAAAGTTTTATTGCTTAAATAAATAGGAGATTTAAGATGAAAAGGAACTTCAAAAAGCAGCATTCTCCCGTTTGCGTTAGACTCGGTTTATTTTTTTTGTTTGGATTGATTTTGATGTTGTTTCCAACTAAAGGTTCTCCCGATGTTTTACAAAGCAGCAGTTCAAGTAGCGTTGTGTGTCCCACGACAATTAAAGTGATTTTTGTTCAATTTAACGATGTTAAGGGAGATTAATACTGGGATGGCTCATCGTGGCAGCTTTATGACAATCGTTATAAAATGTCGGATTTTGAAGATTTACTAACCAGCCTGGGAACGTATACTGGCAACCGTAGTACGGATAATCAACCGGTCTTCGGCAGTTTTCGGGATTATTTCTATGAGAATTCCCGTCACAACTTCTCTCTTTCGGTTAACATTCTCAACAACACTGATAGCAACGGCTATCCTGTTTGGCTCAATGTGCCAGGAGACAAGTCAAGTTACGGCAGCTTTGGCTTTATGTCCGCAGCAGGTACGGCCGCAATAAACGCAGGTTTTGATATCTCGACCAGCACCTCAACCAGGCTGTGTTATATTTATGCCGGTAACTGGGTGAGCAACATCGGTGTTTTTGCCAGAGGTTTAAACGGCACAACCATGGTCGTGCCGGAAAGATTTGATCGTGGTCATCCTTCGACAGATGAAGACCCAGAAGACCTCATGACCCATCTCGGCTATTATGCCCACGAGTTCGGCCATCTGATGGGAGCCCACCATCCCGTCACGTCGCACCATCACGCGCTCATGCACAGCGGCCACAAAGCAGGCACCAGATTGGCCAATCAGCCTGCTTCCATGAATCCCTGGTTTCTTTACAAGTCAGGCTGGGCCAGCCTGAGCTTCATAAGCAGCGACATGACTGACGTTGATCTCACTTACAACACATCAGCGACAACACAAAGTGCTTTTTATATTCGCAACGTACCCAGTTCAAGTGAATGCTTTTTGGTAGAGAATCGTCAGTATAGTAACACTTATGACCAATCGCTCCCTGGGGCTGTAGCTGGCTTGAGTGGTGGTCTTTTGATATGGAACATCGATGGTGATGGCTTAAACCTTGGAAAAACTGACCTTGTGGAAGCCGATAATAATGCCAGTGAAGCAAATCAAACTGAAATGGCTAAAGACATGTTCAGACCTTCTATCTACACCAGTGGCAAAATCAACGATACCACAACACCAGCTGATCTCAATCTTAGAAATGGGAATTTCAGTAGATTTGCAATCAATAACTTCAACGGGACTGGTAATCCAATTACAGTTGACTTCTATATTTATTTTGTAGCGCCGGCAACAAATCTACAGATTACCAATCCAGGCGCTGACAACCAGCATCCGATACTACAGTGGACAACAAGTGTTGACCCTGACCTCGACCATTACGCCATCTACCGTGGCGAGCAGGAAAGCAAGGCCGACCCCATCAATTGGTTTTCCTCACCGGCGGCCACGACCTCCAACACCACCTGGACCGACCCGATTGTCACCATTAACAGCAGTTTCACAAATCGCATGCATTATCGCATCACAGCAGTTGACGACGCCAACAATGAGTCTGCATACTCTAATTCCAGCTATGTTAATAGTTTCCCATTTTCCAAGCCAAATAATAAAGATACCGATATGACCGAATCGCTGCCAACACAAATCAGACTGCACCCCAATTACCCCAATCCGTTTAACCCGGAAACACAAATCCGGCTTGAGTTGCCACAAGCGGGGGAGGTGAAACTAACGATTTTTAATATTACCGGTGTTGAAATTCGCAGGCTGCACTCCGGGACACTTGCCGCAGGCTATCACACATTTAGCTGGGATGGCAGGGACGCGCGCGGCTTACAGGTCACAAGCGGCATTTATTTCTATCGATTCGAAGCGAAAACGGCCTGGGACAGAGAAGCCGCTTTTGCGAAAATTGGTAAGATGACTTTGTTGCGCTGAGATCGGCCTAACCATTCAATCAGCCAGGCCCGCGCCGATTCGGTGCGGGCATTTTTTTGCTGTTCATGTTTGTTCGAAAACTTGCCCATTTGTCATTTCGACCGAATGGGTGAAATGTGGCAACACACTGACATCTCATGCGAAAAAATTATAGCTTTCGTTTAGCCACAAATTATCTCCGATGCCTTTTGCCTTTCCAGGTAAAACCCGCAAATTGCCCACCCAAAACAGCAAGGACAATGTAGCACGGATGCAGCAAAGCCGTCAGCAGATAAATATGCAAAGCGAATTTCTGTCTGAATATTGCGCCTGCTTTTTTCAGGAAGTAAAACTCTGCGGCTGATTTGAGCAGGAAAACGCTGAAGACCCCGAGCCGTATTTCCGGCAGAAAAAGACAAAGCAGCATGCCAACCGTAAGCCCGGCACTCAGCAAATAAACCGCCAGCAGGCCTGCCACAACTTTTGGCGCGTAATATCTGCCTTTGGAGGCGTAGCGGAAGCGTTGATGAAAGAATTCGAACAGACTTTCAGGTGGCAAAGTTGGCACAAATGTTTCGGGCGTCACGCTGTAACGGATTTGCCAATTTGTTTCATCCCGCACACGCTCTAAAAACAGATCGTCATCACCGGAAATCATGGAAGCTGTGTTGGCAAATCCCCCCAGAGCCTCGTAGAGTTTTTTCCGGTAAGCCAGATTGCCGCCGGAACAACTGAGCGGAAAATTCAAACCAGCGCCGGCAGCGGCAACGGCTGCCATGGCAAAATAGTCCAGTGCCAGAATTTTCCGGAATGTCTGCGCGGGTCCCTTTTTGACGATGTACGGATTGTAGCCAGCCACCAAACCAACCTCCGGCGCAAACTGCTGCATGAGTTGGTTGAGCCATTGCGGACCCGGAAAACAATCCGCGTCCGTGGTTACAATAATTTCTCCCCGGCTGTTCTGAATGCCCATTTGCAGCGCCCGCTTTTTGGGTGAAATGCCCGCAGTTTCATCTTCAATTTTCAGGAGCCGGAGGTTGTTGTGCTGTTTAGTCAATCGTCTAACAATGCTCGCGGTTTCATCTTCCGAGCGATCGTCAATGACAATGACTTCGTAATTCTGCGGCGGCTCTTCCTGCCTGAGCACACAGTTTAAACAGGCTTTGATGTTGGCCGCTTCATCGCGCGCGGCGATAATGACAGAGGCGGACAGCTCATTCCGGTTGTGTTCATATTTCAAATTAGAGAGTCCCTGCCGCAGGTAAAGCAGAGCAGCAGAGTATGCCAGAGAAAGTAAAAGCAAGATTGAAAACAGGCTCAGCATGACGTTTCCGGCAGCGCTGCGAACGTTATTTTCGGCAATTTGCAGCTGTCTAGAAATTGGCCCAGCCCGGTGAGCATGGTCCGGCTGTTCGGGTGACCATCGTGCAGCAAAATGATTTTGCCTTTTCCTGCCACGCTTTGCAGGCGCCGTTGAATGACCGCGGCTGTACTGCTTTTTTTATAATCCCGGGTCGAGGCGTTCCACAGCGCCAGTTTGTAGTGCGCGGCTTTTATCTCTGCTAAAGCGTTCATTCCGAAGCGGCCAAAAGGCGGCCTGAAATAAGTCGGTGACCGGCCGGTGATTTGCCGAATGATCGCATCTGTCTGCTGCAATTGTTTTTGAATGGTCTGCCTGTGCCTGCAAATGAGTTGCAAATGGTCAAAAGTGTGGTTGCCGATGCTGTGACCGGCTGCTTGCATCCTCGCGATGATTTCAGGATGATTTTCCGCCTTGCGGCCAATGACAAAAAATGTTGCTTTGATTTGGTGGCGGTCCAGTAAGTCAAGCAGGGCAGGGGTGATTTCTGCATCCGGGCCATCATCAAAAGTGAGATAGACTTGGTTGCCCGGCATGTGCCAAAGAACTTCAGGAATCATCGCGGCTGCTCCGCCCTGGTTTTCAGCAGCATGGGCAAACCGAGCAATGCCGGAATGCCGACGTTAATCAAAAAAAGCAGGAATGACGCCTGGAATGCATGGGCAGCGCTCACACCATTTCTTTCAAAAAAAAATACCGCTGCGCCCTCACGGATGCCGAGGTCGCCAAAGGCCACCGGTAATACTGTTTTCAATAAAAAGACAGACGCCGCTGCCTGAGTAGAAGTCATGAAACCCACGGTTGCGTCAAAAGCACGAACGAGCAAGACGAATTGAATGACAAATGTGATGTAGAAAAATCCAGACAGAACCAGTGCAATGGCCAAATGTTTCTGCTTGAATTGGGGACTTTTTGTAAAACGCCTGCACACCTGAGAAATGCGTGGGGATACCAGTGAGAAAGTCAAAAAACATAAGAAGAGACAAAGGCAAATTATCAGGCCGGATTGCAGTTTGGGGCTGAGTCCTGTGTTCGGCAGCCCGAGAAGTCCGACCAGGCCCAGAGTTAGAACCACCAGCACAGTTGTTATTTTATCAATGACCACCAGCGAAAATGTTCTGGTCTGGCTTAATTCTTTTACGTAGAATGCGCGGCCTATTTCGCCGAGCCTGCCCGGGGTCACAAAGCCCAGCGGAAAGCCGATCAGCAAAGAACGCCAGGCCGTTATCAGCGTAACCTTGGCATTGGCTATTCTGAGCAGATACCACCATTTTAGCATCTGAATAAAAATGTTAAAAATGAGCAGAAACAGAGCTGCAAGAAGATAGTTGCTATCTGCCAGGGCCGTGACCTCGAAAAGTGTTGACAGGGATATGCTTTGCACCAGCGCAACAAGTATGGCTGCCGCCAGCAACAGCTTGGCGAAGAAAATGACTCTTGATTTAAATATAAAGCCGGAGTCCCTGGGAGCAATTCGCGCAGATATCGATGGTGCTGCGGTTTGTGAGCATTTTTTTTCTGAAGGCGGCATATTTTTTTGAATTCCAAATTCTGGATATTGTCTTGCTATTGTTAATGTTGCCGGTAGCATGGTCTGCGTTTTTGTCAAAGCAGCAAGGAACGACTGAGCCGTCCCAATTGACCAGAGCGCTCGTCCACGGCCGTGAACATGGCCCGGTGCCGAGACGTTTTGGTTGCAACCTGGTTTCGTCAACTGAATAGCGCCGATATTTTTCACTCCTGGGAAGCCATTCAGCAGCACTGTTGACAGAGTCGATCTGCACGGTTTTAATAAGCAATTTGTCCGCACCCAACTCTTTGGTGAGTTTTTCCATTTGGGCGATTTCATGTTCATTGTGTCGCATAACAATGAATTGCAAAAAAATAACCGGTGTGGTTCGTTGCTGCTGCTGCCGCTCTGTCACAAGGTTGCGAATTCCCTGTTTGACCTTTTCCAACTCACCCTTGACGCGATATTTTTCGTAGCTCGTTTGTGTGGTGCCGTCAACAGAAATAATCAGTGAGTCCAGTCCGGATGCCACGGTTTCCCGAGCACTGCTTGAACCGAGATAATGGCCATTTGTGCTGCTCGTAACAAAGATGCGTTTTTGTTTCGCGTAGCGCACAAAATTTAAAAACTCGGGATTCAAATAGGGTTCGCCCTGCTGGTAAAGCAGTAAATAAAACAGATATTGGCCAACTTCATCAATGGTTTTTTTAAAGGTGTCTAAGGTCATCATGCCGGTCTGCCGTGTCATTTGTCCGTTGCCTGTTACACACAACGGACATTTTAAATTGCAAATATTAGTCGGCTCGACTGTAAGAATAAAAGGCCGGCCCCAGACAAAACTGCGTTTGCTAAGTGCCGAGAGTTGCAGCCCGATCAATCCCCTGGCCGCGTTGAGCAATCGTCGCCAGGAAATTGTTTTATAAATGAGTTTAATGGGTATTTCTTGCATTTCGCCCTTTTGCCTTTTTCTTGGAATGCTTGTTTGATGTCACAATTGCCGGGTCAGAGTTTTTGCCCAACAAAATACCAGGTTGGATTCAACGCATAATTGAAAAATCCAAACTTGTCATTGACGATTTTGTAAACGACTTTGTCCAGGCCAATCGCCTGCATCCGTTTGATGGCGGTCAGGTGAAAGTCGCTGTTAACCACCGAGGTTGGCCGCTGAAAAAGCGCGTGTGCTACTTTGGTGTTTACGAAAGCCAATTTAATTCCAGCCTGCAAGAAAATGTTTTTTAACCGGCTCAGCGAAAGCAGGGCAGCAAAGTCCTCTCTTGCAATTTGTTCGCGCCGAACAATTTGGGTTATAAAAAACGCCACCGCAGATTTTGACAGGATTGAGACCAACGGCAGATTCCAGTGCGGATCGGAAATGAAATTGAGCGGCGACCAGCGACTGGGTGTCGATAGATAAATCAGACCACCTGGTTTCAGAACTCGCGAAATTTCTCTTGCGGTTTTCAGGGGAAACCGCAGGTGTTCTATGACATCTTGCAGGATAACGCAGTCAAAAGTTTCCGTTGATAAATTCATGGCCCGGGCATCGCCAGGCAGCACCTCAATATTCAGCTTTGTTTGAGCAAGCATTTGCTGAAGTTGGTTAACTCTGGCCGCGTTGAAATCGAGCGCGGTAACACAGGCGCCTGCCTCAGCCAAAGCGATGCTGCTGCCGCCTGCACCGCAGCCGACATCGAGAACTTTCATCCCGGATGTAGCAGCAAAGTCTGAGATAATTTTTGCCACCAATTGTCCACGATCCCGGGCAAAGCGAGCGTAGTTTGCCCAGAGACGGTAGTTGGGGTGGTTTGCCGGCGGCAATAGGGTTGCAGTCAACCCGGTCTGATTATTGTGAGTTAAGCCTTCCACTTAATTTTTCCAATAAATCCAAGCGGCGAAATCAGAGTTTGATTTATTAAATTAAAAATTTCCCAAAGCGGGAAATAGAACAAATATTTGTAGCGTTTCAAGTCAGAGACAACGCAGAAGAGCGCACTAAAGTCTGCCAGCAGCTTAATTGAAAAAAGCAAAGCAACCGGTAAAAGACCTGTTTTGAAATAACCGGCGTACGCAAGACAGAGAAACAACGACAGGTTGGCAATATTAAACAGGAGATAGGCAAATTGCAACGATTTTGAGTAATATTTTCCGGCAGAAACATGACGGCGACGCTGCCGGATAAAATCGGCCAAAGTTCTGGCTGCCGGACTGCAAACGGCTGCACCAGCATCTTTGCAGAACGCAATTTGCCAATTGGTTTTTCGGGTAACCAGTTGCAGGAATAAGTCGTCATCGCCGGACAGGCTGCCGGCGATTGCCGCGAAGCCATTTACTTCTGTAAAGACGGATTTACGATAAGCAAAATTGCGTCCGGTGCAAGTGATAGCGACTTGCTGACCTGCGCCACCTGCCGCAACAAATGCATTCACCAGATTGTCTACCTGGAGCAATTTTGAAAGTAAACCGGATTCATTGTGAAACGGGGCAAAGCCGATGACCACCCCTATATTTTTTGTAAACAAAGGCACGGTTTGTGATAACCAGGATACGGGTGGGCGGCAATCGGCATCGGTTGTGAAAATTAATTCACCCTTTGCCGCTAGAATTGCCTGGCTTAAGGCATGTTTTTTCGGGCTGACACCTTCGGGCGTTGCTGTAACCGCAATGCTCTTGAGCCGCTTATGTTTTGCCGCTTGTTCGGTGAGTATCCGGCTGGTTTTGTCCGTGCTGCGGTCATTAACCAGGATTACTTCCGTGTACTCCTCCGGGTAATCCTGGTTGAGTAGTGACTGCAGAAGGGGCGCTAAATTATTTGCTTCATTGCGAGCAGCCACGACCATTGTCACCGTCTTGATGGCCGTTTCCCGTGTTCGGGAACGCTTTAAATATCCGTGCAGGAGAAGGCCAATAATGGTTCCGTAGATGAAGGTTGCGCCGGCGGCAATTGAAAGTAGGGCATTCGTGAACACGGGCTAATCTAACCATAACTCAGTTAAGGTTCAAGCAGTAAAAACTCGTTGACTTTTGATAGGTATTTCAATATGTTAATCATTGAAAAAATGACCTCTAGTTTACTGTAATCAAGCATTTGACGAAGTACAAATTTGCATACGGGCACGATTCCATCATTCTGGAATTGCCGTTTGAGAATTTCCAGGAAGAACTTAAGTCCGAGTCAGGTCCAGCGGCCTTACCGGCTGTGCAGATTGTTGCCGATGCCTTGAAAAGTCCAATTGGTTTTGCGGGCTCGCAGCAGCATTTACTTGAACCGTTCAGCACTACTATTGTGTTGCCGGATAAAACTCGAAACTGCGGTGCGCCACTGTTTCTATTCGATCTGCTTAATTATTTGAATGATGCGGGAATTCCGGACTCTGAAATAACCATCTTGCTGGCTAATGGCTCACACTTTGAAAATAATGCCGATGAAATAAACCATATTTTGGGAAAGGCTGCGGTTTCCAGAGTCGGGGTGAAGCAACATGATAGTAAGGACAAACAAGCGCTTGTTTTTTTGGGTACAACAAAATTTGGAACCCCGGTCAATATTAATTCTCACATCACAGGGGCGGAGCAGGTGATTGCCGTCGGCACTGCGGTACATCATTATTTTGCCGGATTTGGCGGTGGTGCGAAAATGATAAATCCGGGCTGTGCCGGATATGAAACAATTAGAATAAACCATGCGTTAACCATTGATTCGGAATCCGGTGGGCTGCATCCTCAATGTCGCCCGGGAAATGTTGAAGGCAATCCAGTACAAGAAGACATCAGTGATGCCATGCGGTTTCTCAAGCCACCGCTGTTGCTTGAAACTGTTCTCGATGCCCAAAGTCAGCTTGTTGCGGCATTTTGGGGTGAGATCCGGCAGACGCATAAACGCGCTTGTGATTTGGTTGATGCGATTCATAAAGTGCATATTGATGAAAGAGCCGATCTGGTTGTGGCAAGCTGCGGCGGCTTTCCCAAAGACATCAATTTGATTCAAGCTCACAAAGCGCTATGCAATGCTTTTCAAGCGGTGAAGCCGGGGGGCGTGGTCATGTTGCTGGCAGAATGTTCGCAGGGACTTGGCTCACTCACCTTGTCAGACTGTTTCGCTTGTGCCGATATTTCTAAGTTGGTTGAACAATTGGCGAAGAAGTTTACATTGAATGGGACCACGGCGCTTTCGTTACATTCAAAGGCGAGAGACGCCACCATCATTTTGGTAACTTCACTTGCACCCGAGTTGTTAGGAAAACTGAACATTCATGTGACACAGTCGCCTGAAGAGGGATGGCGCCTGGCTTCAACATTTTTACCAGATGCCTTTCGTTGTTATGTGATGCCAAACGCTTCATTAACGCTACCTGAGGGGAAATAGTATGAGAAAAATACTTGCTTTTATAACGCTGTTAGTCTTGCTTCTCGCTAGTTTGTCGTTTGTAGGATGCTACGGTCTTACAGCGAATCCGCGCTACACATCTTCTGACGATGAGGAAGATAGTGATGAAGAAAACGGCGATGAAGATGCAAGATGGAACAGAGAAAGGCGTGCGCGCCGTCCATTCGAACGGCCGGAAAGAGAAGAACAACAGGCGGCGCGAAGTGATAACAAGCGCTTTGTCATTCTTTTGCAAAATCAAATAAACGCCTATATGGGCGTGCCATATCGATTGGGCGGAACAAGCAAATCTGGAATGGACTGTTCGGGTTTTGTCAGTGTTGTTTTCAGGAAAGCAGTTGATTTCAGTCTGCCGCACAGTGCAAAAAAAATGTTCAGTTTGGGGACGGTCACACCCAGGCAAAATTTGATTTATGGCGATCTTGTATTTTTTGAAAACATTGCTAATAGAGGGATTTCTCACGTTGGGATCTATATTGGTGAAGGCAAATTCGCCCATGCCAGCACTCGCAGGGGTGTCACTGTGTCCAGATTGGCAGAATCTTATTATAAACAACGCTACATGGGCGCAAAACGTGTTTTTACAATTAAGTCCACAGTTAAACTCTAAACGAAAGCAGGAATGGCAGAAATTTCTCTTGTAAAAAAAGGCGCTCAGTTAGAATTGGAGATTGAAAGATTGGTGTTCGGTGGCCGAGGTCTCGCGCATCATGACGGCTTTGTAGTCTTTGTCGACGGTACTTTGCCTGGTCAAAAAGTGAGTGCACGCGTTGTAAAAAAGCGTAAGGGATACGCTGAGGCCAGAGTGGAGAGTATCTTGCGACGAAGTGCCAGGCAAGTTGAACCCCAATGCGTGCATTTTGGTGAATGTGGTGGCTGCAGGTTTCAACACTATGCTTACGAGGCTCAGCTTGCGGCCAAACTTGGCCAAGTCGTAGAAAGCCTGGAGCATATCGGTGGATTTTCAAACCCGCCGGTTTTACCTGTTCTGGGCTCACCAGAGCCATTTTACTACCGCAATAAAATGGAATATTCATTTGGCCGCCAGCGTTGGCTATGCCGTGAAGAAATTGAGAATGACCAACTTGCAAAACCAAAAGATTTTGCGCTTGGTTTGCATGTTCGCGGACGATTTGATAAGATACTTGATCTCGACACCTGCTACTTACAGTCACAGCTTAGTGTCGATATTCTTAACTTTGTTCGCGATTTTGCCAAAGAGAGTGGTGAACATCCTTACACAACAGTTGACCACACCGGGTATTGGCGACATCTGGTCGTGCGGGATGCAAAGCAAACCGGCGATCTGTTGGTTAATGTCGTTACGGCTGATCACAAAGATCATGATTTGCTGGTCGGCGTTTTGGCAAAAAAACTTTTACAAGCATTTCCTCAGATTACGACGCTTGTACATAATATAAATCGTAGAAAGGCACAGGTGGCTATCGGCGATTCGGAGCGGATTATTTACGGCCCGGGAACAATCACTGAGAAAATCGGTGACTGCACATATCAGATTTCTGCAAATTCATTTTTTCAAACGAACTCTTTAGGCGCCAAGATACTATATGACAAGGTACTTGACTTTGCCGGCTTTGGTGAGAATGATCTGGTATTTGACTTGTATGCCGGTGCCGGCACGATTTCCATATATGCTGCCAGACGCGTCAGGCAGGTTGTCGGTTTTGAGATAGTCACCGACGCGATCAAAGACGCGCAAATGAATTGCGGGCTCAATGAGGTTACCAATTGCTCTTTTGTAGCTGGCGACCTGAAATCGTCATTGGTCGCAAAAGAGGCTGTTGCAGCCTATGGTACCCCGGATGTCCTGCTCATCGATCCACCAAGAGCGGGTATGCATCCCGATGTTTTAAATCAGGTGCAAATTTTGGCACCAGGACGCATTGTCTATATCTCTTGTAATCCGACGACATTTGCCCGTGATGTGCAAATATTGTGCGACACAAAATACGAGTTGGCTCAAGTGCAACCGGTGGATATGTTTCCAATGACCCCGCATATTGAGTTAGTTAGCCTGTTAAACCGGTGTTAGTATCCTGTGGCAACTTAGACCTTGGTGGTTAAAATTATTGATAAGAAAAAATACAATTGCTAACCTGAATTATGCATCAGCCACAGAGACACAGAGTAAAAAAAATGAGGTTAGAGTTTAAGAAAAATGAGAATGGCCAGTTTCTCTTAAAAGCTATCTTTAATGATAGCAGTTATTGTAAGTTCTGTATTCTCAACGTGCTCTGTATCTCTGTGGCAAAATTCATGAATAACGCAGGCTAATTTAAGTTTATTATTCTGGACTTTTTTTGTAAACGCGGAGGCCAATCTGCAAAAGTGGATTACACTTATGTAATTGTTGACTTTTATATACTAGTATAGTAATATAACAGTGACCCGAACAGTTTTTTTCTTGCCTTACTTAATTACTTTAGGAGAATGTAAGATGAAGAACAAACTGTTCGCCGCCGCTGTTGCAATTGTAGTATATAGTCTTTTTGCTGTGGGCTTCACAATGGCTGACAACTCAGGTCAGATTTCCCGAGGATTAACCAGGATGGGCTTGACAAGCGTAGAGGGTGAGTTTCAAGGCGCTGCCGGTAAATTAATCGATCCAATGCCTTTGCCGAGAAAACCCAAGCTAATCGATCCAATGCCGCTGCCGAGAAAGCCCAAGTGAAGAAACCATTTTTAACGAGTATTAAATCACATTAAAGCTGTTCGGGTCAATATGTATCCAAGTATTCATTTCAAAATTCTTAATCTCACTTTATTGTTTGTTTTTTTCCTGAGTGTCATTGCATACCTGCCTCACCAGAAGGTGCCTGTTTTGTCCTGGACCAACAATTGCCTGTACTTCCTTATGTTCTTGCAGTGTGTTTTTATATATCGTAAAGAAACCAATAACCGGGATATCTTTTTTAACATTGGTTTGCTGTGTTTTTTCTATTCGTTCAGCTTCGTCAACGTGTTCATAGGCGATGGTTACTTGCTTGGCAACGATTTTTTGAGCTTTTACCTTTGTCAATATAGGACAATTTTGTTGAGTTTTCTTCTTGGGTTGTCTGTTCTTTACATCTGCGTAAAGTATATGGTTGCTACTCTAAGCAAGCGGTATGTTTACTTGATTACGTTTGCCTGTATTGTTCCAGCACTGATTTGGTCTTTTTATCCGTTTTTTGTTGACAAAGATTACTTGCTGACTTTGCCAGATTACACGGAACTATTCAAAAGTGTTTTTGTTTTTACCTTACTTTCATTTGTCGCAACCTGTGTTTATGGGATTTATTTGTATAAGAAGCAGAAGTCTCTGGGTGAACACATTAATTCTCTCATGGTCTGTTTTTTTATCATGACACTTCTCGATCTCACGGACTCGTTTGGGTACGTTTACAAAATTAAATTATTTTCAATCAGCCAGTATGTTCTTTTGGCGATACTTAGCTTTTTTATAATAACTCTTTTTCGCAAACTCAATTATGTTTATTCTGAGTTTGGCCAATTCTATGAAAGCCTCGTCGTTTCCGGAAACAAATATGGTGTGCCGATCAAGCGTAAAAAAGATATTGTTATTAGTCCGTTCCTGAGATTTTTCGAGACTTACTTTCACCATCGCAGGAACATTCTTGGGCTAATCGCCTTGATTTTGGTTGTGTGGATAAATTTTTTGCATGTTTCCACTTTTCTCAAACTGAACCTTGTTGTTGCTTTTACTGCTTTCTTAATTCTATCTGGTTATATGCTCGCTTTGCTACACAAGAGAATGAGCAAGGACAACCTCTTGAGCCTGAAGCAGCACACAGATTACTAAACATATTCTGGATTTCTAAGAGCACTTTAATGTCCATGGAACGGTCTACGAGTCACCCCCTGACAACCTTTAAAATTACTGGTTCCAGCCAAGAAACAAAACGTATTCAACGCGCAGTCCGTAAGTTTGCCAAAGATGAAAAAAATATTCTTCTTGTAGGCGATGTTGGAACCGGAAAAAAACATGTTGCCCGGACGATACATCACCTGAGTAATCGACAGGACAAAGCATTTGTTGTTTTGAACTGTTCGGCCCTGGGATATACGATCGATAGAATCGCATTGCTGGGAGAGGAGCAGGAAACAGGCGGGGGAATCAAAAAAAAACTCGGGTTGCTGGAAAAAGCAAATGGAGGTGTTCTTTTTCTTGATAATCTGCTCGAAACCCCTGCTGCTTTTCAAGTTTTACTCTTGCAAATATTACAGAAACTTACGTTCAGACGGGAAGGTGGACGTCAAAACGTTGCGTTGGACATTCGCGTGATTTCCTCTGCGGTACAAAAATTGGATACTAATGCTGGGGAAGAGCGATTCAGAAAAGAGCTGTATTTTTTACTCAATCCGCTTTCCATTATGATTCCGACTCTGAAGGAGCGAGTGCAGGATACCCCTGAGCTACTGCTTTTCTTTTTGAGATCATACTGTTTTAAGAATCAGCTCGAAATACCGGCAGTGCCCGCAGAAATTTTTGGCTCTATGATGGAACATGAGTGGAAAGGTAACATCCGAGAACTGAAGGATTGCGTTGAGCATTTAACCATGATGTCACCGCCGGCTGAGCTTTCAATAAAATACCTGCCTTTTGAAATCAAGCGCCACCCTCTGGACAGTCTCGATATTAAAGATTTGAATACAGTTGTGGCTGAAGTTGAGACATATATGCTCAATAAAGCACTTACCAAGTTTACCGGGAATCAAGTCAAAGCAGCAAAATTGCTTGGCATTCCCGAGGCGACTTTGCGCTTTAAGATTCGAAAATACTCAATCCCGAAACACCGCTAAGCTGCAACCATCCTATTTTGCTTGGCTTCTCAACGCCCTCCATTTCACTATCAGGAAAACTTTTTCTTCTCCGGACCACAAAAACAAACTCACGGAATCTTTATTCTCTCAGGTACGAACGCGCAAAGCATCAACAACAGCCGTTCGCGTTTCGCATGTCTTTGGCGCCTCAAGTGAACATTATTGACAACCGATAATGAGTTGGACGATACAAATCCAAAATTTAATTTCACTTGAGGATAAGTTTATGCAAAATGTTATGATTGTTGATGACGAAGAAGATATTGTTAGCCTGATGTCCGAAACACTTAGCCTGTGGGGCTACAATCCTGTATGTGCAAAGGACGGTGAGGAGGCTTTGGATAGATTTCAGGAAACACCCATTGATCTTGTTATAACCGATCTCAAGCTTCCGAAGATGGACGGGGTTGAGTTGTTATATAGAATCAAGGATATTGATGAAGAAGCTGAGGTGATCGTCTTTACCGGATACCCGGAAGTGAATTCAGCAATCGGCGCAATGAAAAACGGTGCATTTGACTACCTTACCAAACCCGTAGATCTTTCAGAATTGAAGCTAAAGGTGGAACGTGGGTTGGAAAAAAAGAACTTAGGTAAAAGTGTCAAGACTTTGAAAGGCCTGAATTGGGCAATGGTTGTCTCGATACCGCTTTGGCTGGGGTTAGGAATCCTGCTCGCCTATGTGCTCAAAATGTAAATAAAAGCGACCATCTGTCAATAACTTGACGCCGTTTTTTGGGGGAAAACAAAAATTAGAATTGAGCCGGCAAGAAAGCCACCGATGTGGGCCCAGAATGCCACTCCGCCTCCTTCCATACCAATTGAGTCCAATCCAGCAAACAACTGCATGACAAACCAGAATCCAAGGACGATGAGTGCCGGAATTGGACGTATGGTAAAGAAAAAGAAAATCGGAATGACGACGATGACCCGTGCCCGCGGGTATTTTACTAAATAAGCTCCCAGAACACCAGCGATTGCTCCGCTTGCCCCCACCATCGGCACGTCCACGGCACCGCCAAGCAAGATGTGTCCCAACACGGCGACCAAACCGCAGAGAAAATAGAAGGCGACAAATTGGATGTGGCCGAGGTAGTGTTCAATATTGTCTCCAAAAATCCAGAGGTAGAGCATGTTGCCAATAATATGCATGAAGCCGCCATGCAAAAACATGGAGGTGAAGAGTGTTTCCAATCGTTGTCCATGCAAAATTGATGATGGAACTGCTCCAAATCGACTGATTACATGCGCGAATCCATATTTCAGTTCGAGACCGAAGACAATAATATTGATGGCAATGAATACGATTGTGAAAATCGGTGTAGAAGTTCGAGGATTGTCATCTTTTAGCGGAATCATTCGATCCCGAATGTAGATTTTTTGATTGAGACATTCCCGGATTTGTCTGCAACCATTACGGTCAATTCATGTTGCCCTTTTTTTAGAGGATTTTCTACTTGATAGGTCAACGTATAGCGCTCAGGGTCGTATTCGGCGATGAGTTTTTTCCCATCTAGCCGCATTTCTATTTCGTTTTCGTTGCTAATGCCAGACAGTCTATCTACAATTTTCATGGAAAGCAATGGCATCGCATCGCGCAATCGCGTCTGATTTGCAGGTCGAATTCTCGTAATTTCTGGAGCTACATCATCGCGGATTAAGACAAATTTTTCAAAACTGAGCACCTTTGCTGAAATAGAATTGTTGCCGACATCCCTCTTATTGTCGATAAAAACCCATTTCCCGCGACGTGTTTTATAATAGATACCCAGTTTATCCGGATTTGTTGTAGAGTCGGGATATTGGAGATGAACAAAAGCCCCTTTTTTCAACAACACGTCGGAAGGCTCTACTTCATATATATTGCCGGTCAAATCGTAGTCTTTAAGCGTTGTCACACTGTCGATGGCAATGCGTGTGTAAATGGGATTGTAAAGCGAATTTGACCAGAAGTTTACCCAAAATTTTTGATCAGCCGAAAAAATGCGGCTGCTTACTTTGGGGGCAATGGCCTCAGCACTGAATTGCTCCATTACTGAAAACTGCTCCTGGTTAAGGTTCTCAAATGTGAGGCGCAAGGGGTGCTCAGTACCGGTTAGGCGACTCAGTTCCAGGCGACCTACATAGGTTTTCAGCGCTGTTTGGTGTAGAGCAACCGGCCTGGCATCCCTGCGCTCGGGATACAACGTTACTACCGGCGTGCTTTTCAGGATGTTGTTGGAGGTTATTTCTATTCGAACATAATCGTTGTAGAAGTCATAATTTACATCAACTTCAGGTGCAACAGAGCTTTCAGCGGTATCGGCTTGTATGTAATAATAAGGATACGAAGCGACACCGAATTGATCCCGTCCTTCAAAACGAAGAATCAAAGGGCTTGGGTTGGTTTGCGCAGGCATGAGGATATTGCTAGCAGTTTCAAAGGCATCATCTGCAACGCTTTCGCCGCCTTTTTCTTCCGCCAGTGAGGTTGAGGTTGTCCAGTCAAAAGGCAATTGTTCCCACCTACGATTTCTGAAAACAAAAGTACCTAACTCTTCAACTCTGTTAATGTCGTAGGTCATTATGTCTGTTAATGTCAACGCTCCACTCGAATCAGTCTGAATGATCGGGCGAATATCGAAAGTTCCGCCAACGTTGAGTTTGCCGGAAATGGTACTTACATTATTAAAAAAATCGCTAACCTCAATGCGGAGATCATGTAAGCCGGGGAGCAACGTTCCTGTGTTGAAATACGCCTTTTCATCCGTTGCCCGGGACCGCTCCGCAATGCTCGGTATGGCGTTTAAAGAAGCGCTTGTCAGAACACCCGCCCATGTTTTGTTTGGTGAATAATGCTGTAAAACATTGTGTCTGTCTTTGTACAATTTGTAAAAACGCCCTTGATTTCGTCTACTCAGGCGATAGTCTCGTTCCAATTCAACCATGGGGTTGTCCTGGAAAGCAATTCGATCATAACTATAGTGGAATCGCTGCACATCATCAACGAATAGTGTGAGACTGTAGACACCGAAGCGGCTGGATGAGCCGCTGCTTTTATCGTAAGAAGAAACTGCAACACCCACGTTGCCCCAGATTGTGACGGGTTCTGGCATATAATACTGACCTGCTTTCACCCATTGCGGCATAATTACAACCGGCCTGTAGTCACCATTTGCTTCAGATTGTGCATTGAGTGGCGTGAAACTGACTTTTCTCACAATGGGGTTCACTCTATCCGGGAGTTCGTAACCCTTGAGCAGCGGGTTTGTTGGTCTGTTGGATGCATCTCTGATTTCAAAATGCAAATGGGGTGCTCCGATGCCTGTTTGGCCGGTGTAGCCAATTACCTGACCTTGTTTGACGGGTAAGTTTGTTGGTTTTAAGAATAGGTTGATTCGATATTTCCCTCTTCGTTTCTGTTCCGCTTTTACATATTTTTCCAGTTCGTCCATGAATTTGGACAGGTGCGCGTAGACTGCGATTTCACCGGTGTCGAGTTTCAAATAGATGGCTTTGCCGTATCCACTGGGCGAAACCGAAACTCTCCAGATGTAACCGGAGCGTACAGCGAAGCACTTGAATCCGGTTTTTCCTCTGGTACGAACGTCAAAACCGGCATGGTAACGTCTTGCTCTGTACTCTCCAAACGAAGATGTGAGGGATTTGCTTGCGTCAGTAGGCCAAAGGTAGGTTTTGTCTTCGGGCTGTTCTTGCGCGTTTAATGAGCCAAATAAAATGGAAATTAGCGTGGTGAAAACTGTAAGCAGCGCTTTGAAGTTAGTCATGTGCATTGTCTCGGGTGATATTCAGTAAAGCGTCTGGTTGATCTGTGATGATGCCTGTTACGCCCCAATCCAGAAATTTTTCCATCATGTCAGCTTGGTTAACAGTCCAAACAAGGCAATGCATCGCCATGCTTTGTATCTTCTCAAACAATGATTTTGTCAATAACTGCGCATTCATGTGAACCGCTTTGGCCTTGAGAATTCGGGCAAAGAAAAGTCCGGTGTTGCCAATATTGAATGTCTTGTCTATTAAGAGACCGGCTATTGCTTCCGGATCGACTTTGTGCAAACGCCGCATAACGATTGGGTTGAAAGAGGAAATAATGGTGGTGTCGAACACGCCAAATTGCTTCAACGCCGCAATGACTTTTTTCTCGATATTGTGACCCGGTGGCAAACCATCAGTTTTGATTTCGACATTCAGTTTGAGTTTGCCGTCAACAAGCTCAAGCACCTGTTCCAGTGTGGGGATGAATTCATCTGTGTTCCCACCATTGTGCAGAAATCGAAATTTTTGCAGTTGCTCAAGCGGTAGCCCCTTTACAAGGCCGGTCGCGCCGGTCATTCGACTCAGTCCGGGGTCGTGAAACGCAACCACTTCGCCCGAGGCACAAACCCGGACATCAAATTCAATGCCATCTACACCAAGCTCAATGGCAGCCTGGAATGCGGCGAGACTGTTTTCCGGCGCAGATGCAGTGAACCCGCGGTGCGCGAAGTTTTGTGTCTGCGGTGAATTTTTTGTTTTGGGAATCTGCATAGAACAGGTTTGTAAAAGGACAGAAGTTAATAAATTGTCATGACATTCACAAACACTAATCTTATGGATTTTTGAAAATAGTTGTTTTGTTTTCACTGAAAGTGTCAAGAATTTGAGAAAGCTGTTTAGTCAGCTGCCTCCGTTCAAAGCGCAGTACGTTTCGACTTGTAAGGTCAGTGGAAGTAACCACTGTGCCTTCCTGAAAGAACCTGAGTAACGCGTCCTCAATTGCCGGAATATCTTCATGAGGCAGAGTGTTGAGCGCCCGGTGCTGTTCAAGGATGCGGATGCCTTCTACACGCGGGCCAATTGCTAAAATTCGTTTCCCGGATGCCAGGTATTCAAATGTTTTGCCCGGGACAAAATCGTGGCTCGCATCCTGCGCCACCGGATATAATAAAAGGTCGGCTGACATAACGATTTCTAAAGCATGCAAATGTGACAAATAACCAGTAAAGTGAACGCAGTCAGACAGTTCCAGTCTGTTAACCAATTCCAGTAAATTCGACTGCAAATTGCAACCCACCAGCAGCAGGAGAATTCGCTTTCGCATGTGGGGGTTCTTGCACAGCAAACTGGAAAGCGCTACCAGAAAGGAGTTCACCGGGGCGATGTTGGTCAGCGCTCCGCTGAATACGATTTCGAAGCGCCTGGCCGGTGGCCTGGGGTGAAGCGTAGCAAAGTCTTCTGCATCAAATCCGTTGGTAATGACCGTGAATTTAATCGGGTGCGCTTCGGACTTCTGTATAAGGATATTTCGTAATCCAGATGAAACAGTCACAAGCTGATCCGCGGCGCGCACAACGCGTTTCTGAAGTAATTGATTAAGATACGCATGAAACCGGGTTGGCTCAGATTGAAAGTTTCCACCGGACCAACCATCGCGAAAATCTGCAATCCATTTAAGTTTTTTGCAACGTTTGAGAAAAAGGCCGGCAAAATGAATTGAATGCGGGGGCGAAGTCGTTAGGACAAATTCGATGTTTTCTTTCTTAATAAGCCGCCACGAGCGGAAAAGCGCGAAAGGCAACCAGAGTATTTTACTGTCAGGAATAAAGAAGAAGGAAAGCAGTTTGTTGAGAAAGTGCCCTCGGCTGTTGTTCGCTGCCGTTTGTTTAGTTTGGCCCGTTGGGGCTGAAAGCAGATAAAAAAGACGTTGCGGATCGAGGGAACCTGTCCGATAAATTTTTGTATCGGTCAGCTCGGTTAACAGTGTTGAGTCTTTGGCGTAATAAACAATATCTTTAACCGAAACGACAATCGGCTCCCAATCAAAGTCAGGTAGATATTTGGCAAATTTTGCCGCCCGTTGCGTGCCGCCCATGCCCAGCGGTGGGAAATAATATGCCAGAATGAGTACTTTTTTCAATGCCTTGACCAGAGTTTTTCGAACATCTTTTTTGTAAACCACCTGCCGCGACAAATGAGGCTTTGCCGGTAGCCAAGCCATTTGTCGGCCAAGGCACTGAATTCACTTTGGCCGGTTAAGCCGGCAAGAATTCGCAGCAGCCTGATATGAACGATCATGTACATCGGCGAAGCCAACCTGCGGCTTGAGTGTAAGTCATACAGGTTCCAGTAGCCGGTATCGTAGAGTTGCAGGTTTTGTGTTAGTCCCGCTGTTGCGGAGTCGAACAAGCTCTGCGCGGCCGCATCGTTCCAAAAATTGGCGTAATCATAAATGCCAAGCAAGGCAAAAATATGTCCATTCAACACACGTGATGGTGGCGTTGTGGTAAATTCCTCAAAAATCGGTGTTCCATCGGCGAAATGTTCAAGAACGCCGCCATCTTCCACTGCAAACAGAAATGCCTGAAAAGCACGCCGTGTGATTTCCGGAATGCGCTCATCCTGTTTTTGTTGATGTACGCGCAACAGCAAAGAAATGCCCTGGCCCTGGGCCATTCCTGAAATCCAGGGCGCTTTCGGACCGTAATAATCTAAGTCAAATGGATAAACCCAGGCGCCGATATCCCTGCGCCAATTTTTGAAATTACCAATTAGCCAGTTGGCGCAAGCCAATGCCTGTTGCAGGGTGTCACGTTTTCCTGTTATGGCGTATTTCTGCAAACAGAACAAACCAAATTGTGAGATTGTAATTGGGTTGTATTGCAGACCATAGTTTTTGCCCATGTCAACTTTGGGCACGCCTGCCTGGTCCTGCGGGTAAGAAAAATCTTCGAGACCGCTCCAGTCAAATGGGTAATTGCCCAGCGTCTTTACTGAATTGGTTTCTTTATGGGTGGTCATGGTGATTGTTGGACGCACTTATTTTGTCTATGGCGCTGTCATGTAAAGTCGAATGACTGGTCCAAGATTCCACCTGCCCGACTTGAATTCTTTAATGAGCTTTAGGGTTTGATTTTTAAAAACGCTTTCGTAGAAATGGCGCCCGTTCTGATAGTTGAGCCAAACGGCTGTATTTTTGGGCGGCGCATTGCCGAGAAAATAGCGCGCATAATTGTCGCTTGAAGTCAAAATGTAAGGCACCCCCGCTTTTAATACCGAGGAAAGTTTGGGAAGCCGGGTGCTGAGCAGTTGCCGCACGTAACTGTCTTTAGCTGTGATCTCACCGCTTCCGGGTTGCCGCAAGGCCTTCAATTTGAAATCTTTACGTAGATTGACTAACCGATACGAAGCCCGCCTGAAGCTTTCCTCCACGAGTTTCTCGCGTATTTCAAGTGGTACAACCTGGCTTTCAGAATCGTTTCGCATGAACCTGCCCGGATCAAACAGGTTTGGGCCGTAAACATAGTTTTCATAGGCAATTGCCGTGTGAGCGGGCAAGTTGGCCTCTATCCATTGTTTGGCTTGTGTTCGGGAATCGGGTTGTGTCAGGCGAAAATCGGTGTAGCTTATTTTGATGAGCGGTATAAGAAAAAGTACGGCGAATAAACTGTTTCGGGCGATTGCAGGCAAGTTAGGTTGCGCAATTTTTCCGAGAAATATTGCACCGAGGATGACCAGCGCCGGAAAAATCGGGGCGATGTATTGTACGCCGGTCCGACTCCAAAGCCCAAGAACAAGCAGCGTTGGCAATGCAAAAGATAAAAGAATGTAGTGCCTGCGTTCACCGCCAAAGAGCACGGAAATGACACCTGCAACACAGAGCAAACCAATGGTGAGGTCGTTGAAGATAAGTTCCCAAAGCGGCCACACAAGCGGCATGCTGCTGATATGCCCGGCCATTCCCCTGCTGACATGCGAAACAGTGTATTTCAAATCGTGAATGTACTTGCCCGGAGCAATCAGCCAGTACGGTGAACCGAGAATAAAACCGGTGACCACAGTTGCTGTAGCCATGAATGCTTTTTGAATCAAACTCTGAACTTTGTTTCGTGAGGAATAGATGATGGTCAGCCACAGTGGCAGCAGCAGAAATCCGGCATTGTATTTTGTTGAAATGGCGAGGCCGCAAACCAGGCTAGCCAACAGCAGGTGTTTATTTGACCCGCTTTCATGGTATACAAAAATAAAAAAAAGCGTCAAAGTGCACATAAAGGTGAGTGTAGCTTCCAGCAGAATCCAGTGTGACCAATCGACATGCAAGGAACTGAGCGTTAAAAGCAGAGCTGCGAACAACCCGGTGCGCTCACTAAAAAAACGCCTGCCGACCTGGTAAATCAACCAGACAGTTGCCACTCCGAGCACAACACTTAAGAATCTGCCCCAGAAAAAAATGAGAGTAGGATCGATGAAGTAGCTGGCGCCAAAATCGAGCACACTGCCGAAAGCACTGGTTAATCGACCAATTAAAAAACAGAGGCCTTGCGCTGCGGCAAGCAAATAAGAATAAAAGGCCGGATAAACGAAGTAGGTCGGCTCCAGACTTTTCTTTGCGCCGAAGGCCAGCGCGTTAACCACGTTAAACGGTTCGTCCGAGTTGTAGAGAGAAGGCAAGCCATACCAAATTCCGGTGAAACGGGCGGCAAAAGCGAGCAGCAAAATGAGTAGAAGTTTGTGTTTGGCGATGAATTTCATTTTTTTTAGCTTTCACGGTTGCGAGAATTCAAGATGCCTCGTAAACTGTTTAACTCCTGTTTCTCAAAAAAACCAGTCAGAAAGAGTAGCAAAGGTAGTAACAGCAATAGACCGATTTTATATAGAAGTTCCCAAGCCTGCAGATGCAGTTGACCGGCATAAAGGACAATGGAAACACAAAGGGCAATTTTCAGTAACCTGCCGAATTCGTAACGAATGGTGTAAAACCGCTTTGCAAACAAATACAGCATAACGCACATGATAACATGTCCGGCCAGTCTGGCATAGGCCGCGCCCATGATACCAATTCTCGGTACAAATATCAAGTTGATTACCACGGTCACAATGACGCCGGCAAAAGTGATGATGGGCAAATACTTCGTTTTTTCCTTCAAATAGACGCCAACCATGAAGTTGACATACATACCATAGAAAATGTAGGACAATAGAATTGGTGGCACAACCGGCAACCCACTCCAGTATTGCTGACCAAGCAGGGTGAAGCCGGGAAACTGAAACTGAACAATATCATCGATAAAAAGTGTTAAGATCAAAAAAGCAGCCGCAAGGATAAGTGTAAAATAGGTGAGCACTCGGGAAAAAATTGCTTTCGCATTTTCCTGTTTTGAGGTGGTTAGAAAAAACGGATGCCAGGCAAAGCGAAAGGCTGTTACCAACAGCGCCATAAACATCCCGAGCTTGGCGTTGGCGCTGTAAATACCCGTTGCTTCCAATCCGGCCATGCGTTCAAGCAGGGGGCGGTCGATTAAATCAAGCAGCACAACCGAAAGCGTTGAAGGCAGAAAGGGTAGGCCAAATTTTAGTAGCGTCACAAGTTCTTTGGCATTAAACAAGAACGAAATTTGTTTAATGAGAATGAAGAAGGTCATGAGGAATGTCAGGCCGGATGCCCAGAGGTTGGCCAGGAGCATGCCTTCAATGCCCATGTCAAGGTACACGATAAAATAAATATTTAAACCGACATTGATGAGGACATTGGTAAATTTTATTGCGATGTAAATATGAGATTTTTCTTCTGCGCGCAGAAACAAAAATGGTAAAAATGCCAGGGCGTCAAAAGCCAGAATGAAGGCGGAAATTCGAATCAAATGCGCGTATTCGCCTTCAGTGATCAGAAAAGTGTCAATGGCGGATGCAAAAAAGTAAGTCACTGCTGTGAAGGCTGAGACGGTGGCAAGAACTGACCAGAATGCCGTGCTGAAAACATGGCGGCGTTTTTCAGGATCTTCACTCATGATAAAATAGCGCAGAAATGCTGAATCAATTCCGACAGTGTAGAGAACGGTCATCACCGCAATAAATGAGTAAACAACTTGTGTTGCACCAAAGTCACCAATGGGCAAATAGTTGGTGTAAAGTGGAAGGAGTAGAAAGTTTACCACACGAGTGATGATGTGACCCAGGCCGTAGACTGCGGAATGTTTTGTTAGACGTTTGAGGCTCGCTAGCATGTGTGACGGTTTTTTCCTGAAATGTAGAGAGAGAGAATTTTTAGTCTGTTCATCCTGCGTGGACCTGAATTTTTCCCAATGCGATTTGAGGCGGGTTTGTTTTCAACAATTGTATAAATATATGAAGCATGGCGTGAAAAGGCAAGGTAATTTGTTTGTGACCGACAGGCATAGAAATGATTAGCTTGAACGGCCGTGAGCTGCTCAGGGATGGCTCATTATCCGGCACTTTTCGTCATCAGACACCTTTTGAGATTAAGTATTCATAAGGTGACACAGCAACATGACGATACTAGTATTGCTACTATTCGCTCCCAGGGAGAGGGTTTAGCTTTTGAAATTCAATCTCGTTAGGTGGTGATTTGAATGATTCAAGCCAATTGTCGTGACCGTTTTACTGCTGAGGATTTCCGGTTTATTTCGGAGGTTCTTTCTCACAACACGGAAACAAAGCGTGCCGCTCTCATTCGCCTACTTTCACACCCTCAGACGCGCGATGTTATCCTGGATGACAGAAGTCTGTTTGCCGGCATCACGGGTCATGCGAGTTTCCAACAGGTCTCGCCTTTCCTCTATTTCTATTTGCTCACCCGGCACGTGTTTCTGCAATATGAAATTATGGACAGAATGTCGGCCGATTACGTGGCCTGCATGTTGGCTCAGTTTTGTAGCGCTAAACGCACCTGGACGATTTCTCACGCGCACGACAGACGCTACGAATATTTCGTTGATATGATGAGCGATTCTTTGCAAGCTAGTTCGTTTGAAGCATTTTTGCTTCGCAGCCACATCGGCAATTATGCGTTGTTTATGACCGGCATTTTCCCGGACCGTATTTACTGCAAATCGACTTACGGCCGTCGCGCACCGGGATTTGACTATTACGAGAAGATGGGCCGTAGCAGTTTCCGTTGGGCTTCTCAACACAAACTGGCTGTAAGGTTCAGTCTGGAAGGAATTTTAGCAGGACTTGCCGAGCGCTTTAGCACGATTCGAATGGCCTTAAATCAGATTGCTGATGAGTACATGCACATTGATGAACGGACGCCCGGTATGGACAAAGTCATGCGGCAGATTTTATTCGGGCGCGGCAACAATCCGGAAACCGGAGCATGAATCATGTCTCTGCTAAGAGAATTACAACAGATTACGGAGCGAACCTACCGGCAGTACAGCGGCATTAATCTCGAGCACTTCGTTATCGGCAATCAACGGTTTGCAGACTTGAGTCGACAATGCAGGCGGGATGTTTTTGAGTTGCCGGATGTGGCACGCGTATTTTTTCGTTGTTCGGGCGATTTTCTATACCTGGCCATATATTTCTCCGAAACGCTCATATCTCAGCTTGAGCTCAATGACCCCAGGAGAAGCTTGAACGAGCGCAACATCATTCCGTTTTTGGTTTTTATTGAAGAAATTAATCACGGTGTGCATGGCGCCATCAAATTCTTGCGGGGTGAAAGAGGAATCGAAAAAGAGGAATTTGCTCGCGACCTTGAATTGATGTCCAAAATTGATACCTACCAGACAGTCAAATTCTTTCTGGCCTATTTCAATCCCTCCAACCGGCTTGAAAAGTTTGACAGGCTGTGGATTAAGCACCACCTGTTCGAGCGTGCTCGGTTGGATTATGTTTCCCAGGCTTTGAACCGGCGGTACAGTGAAGCGAACCACCTTGGAGAAAAATACACCCGGTTTTTGGATGGTTTAAAACCGCAGGACCGGCTGCAGGAAATGCGACAGTTTCAGCAGTTGCGTTATTTGGCCAAAGCAGCTTACATTCGGATGTTGCCCTAAGTAAGATGATTTGATTCAGGCATTACAAACGATGAATTCCTACCTCTTCAACTGTAGATTTACCCGAATATTGTTGGTTACTACGGCGCTGTAGAAAAGATCTAAAATGACTAGTGTAATGGTTGCTGCGCGCTTGTCGTGTTTTCTCGCTTGCCTAAGGGCAGCCAACACGCCCAGGGTAAGGCCGGTTTTCGCAACGATTGCCACGGGCTTGTTATTTATGAAGAGGCGGGCGATTGGATTTATTTCTCTGGCGCCACGATCGAGCCCTTGAAATGTGGTCACAAGGTCGGCGGCATTGAGCAAAATGTAATTTAGTTCGAGGCCGCGATAAAACCAATCCGTTTTCGGTTGTTTTTTTAATTGAGCGACTTTTTTATGTTGCGGTTTTTTGGGTGCTGCGATCGCAAGATTCGGCATCACTAGGATTAAAATGAGGGAGGTGTTACAAATCCATTTGTTCAAGCAGGACAACCTTGCCATAGTATGCTCTCTCAATAAGTTCAATTACTGTAATTCTTATCGGAACACTTGCAGGAACTGTTAAGGATTTGCCAAACGTTTTCATGGTTCCTGCTCAATGAAGTTGACAAGTAAGCGAGGAAGGCGAGTAGTTGGGGGCGCTGTATTGCTGCTTGCAATTTATTGGTGAAATGGTTAGTTTTGCGGGTTCATACAAACCCACAACGCCAGGTAAGTCGATGCAATATTGTTTCAAAACCCTCCTGAGGGTGTTGTTTGCACTTTTTCTCTTTGCTGTCACTGATTTTCTGGCCGCACAGGATTCCCCTAAACATATTGAAAGCGCACCCGCCCGATCTGAAGGCGATGGTCCGTTTGGACGGTTGCTTATTCGCGGTGGAACGCTGATCGATGGTACCGGTGCGCCGGCCATTGGCCCGGTTGATATCATCATCGAAAAGAACCGCATTGTGGATATTCAAAGTGTCGGTTTTCCGGGCGTGACCATCGATGCCGGCCAGCGGCCCGAGGCCGGGCCGGGCGACAAAGAGTTGGATATTTCAGGTATGTACATTCTACCGGGTTTTGTCGATATGCACGGCCATATTGGCGGCGTGAGTCAAGGCACGCCATCTGAGTATGTGTTCAAACTCTGGATGGGGCACGGTATTACAACCATTCGCGATCCAGCCTGTGGCAATGGTCTTGACTGGGTTCTGCAACACAAAAAGAAAAGCGCTGGAAATGAAATTACCGCGCCCCGCATCCTGGCTTATCCTTATTTTGGCCAGGGGCACGATGGCCCAATCTCAACAACTGAGCAAGCACGAAAGTGGGTGGCGAAAATCGCCAGACAAGGTGCTGACGGCCTTAAAATATTTTCAATTCGCCCGGATGTTATGGCCGCAACCCTGGATGAAGCGCGAAAGCAAGGGTTGCGCTCGGCGTCGCATCATCCGCAGATGAGTGTTGCCCGGCAAAATGCCTTACAATCGGCACAACTGGGTTTAACTACTTTGGAGCATTGGTACGGGCTGCCGGAGGCACTTTTTGCGGACCGAACCGTGCAGGATTTTCCAGCTGACTTTAATTATAACAACGAGCAACACCGTTTCGCGCAGGCGGGTCGATTGTGGCAGCAGGCCGCGCCGCCGTTCAGCGAACACTGGAACAATGTGATGGCTGCGCTACTGGAACTCGATTTTACATTAGATCCGACTTTGACAATTTATGAGGCCAGCCGCGATCTTATGCGTGTGCGCCGGGCAGAATGGCATGAGGAATATACCCTGCCGGCGCTTTGGGATTTTTTTAAACCAAGCCGTAAGGCCCACGGTTCATACTGGTTTTTCTGGTCTACAGAAGACGAAGTGGCGTGGAAAAACAACTATCGCCTCTGGATGACTTTTTTGAATGAATACAAAAACAGAGGCGGGCGCGTAACCTGTGGCTCGGATGCCGGTTACATTTATAAAATTTATGGCTTTGCTTACATTCGTGAACTGGAGTTGTTGCGCGAAGCGGGTTTCCATCCTCTTGAAGTCATTCGTTCGGCAACACTTTATGGGGCAGAGGCTCTGGGTCTTGAGAAGCTAATTGGCAGCGTTGAGGTGGGCAAGTTGGCTGATTTGGTTGTGGTTGAGGAAAACCCGTTGCAGAATTTGAAAGTACTCTACGGCACCGGCGCCATTAAGGTTGATGAAAATAACGCGGCGGTTCGGGTTGGCGGTGTAAAATACACAATTAAAGACGGCATCATTTTCGATGCAAAAGCGCTGCTCAAGGACGTTCGCGAACTGGTTTCTGCGGCAAAAAAACGATCGGGCAAAGAAATTGTTCAACCCGGGTTGAAAGGGAATTAATTTTTGTTAAGGATAGCGTTGGTTTAATCGCACAAAAGGAGGCTCTTATGTCTGGAAAAGGTTGTTTGATTGGAGTCGTAGTGGTTGGAATTGTCGCAGCCGTGAGTGTCAATTATATGTATAAGGCTGGAAAAGGGGCGCTCGAAGATATTGCTTCAGGTATTGGCGTGTCACCAGATCTGGTTGAGGAGGCTCAGGATCTAAATAGGAAATATGCGTTTTCTAAACCAAATGACGATGGCATTTCAGAAGACCAAATCAAAAAATTTATTGCAATCAAGCAGGACTTTGCTGGAAAATTTAACCGGCATCGGTCTGAGCTGGAGGCGTTGGGTGAGCGAGCAGATGGCGAAACCGGTTTTGGTGAGGCGCGTGAAGCATATAAAATATTGGGCGAAATTAGGCGTGATTTTCTAAAGTCTTTGCGCGAGAATGAAATGTCCCCCCGGGAATATGCGTTTTTGACCGGGCAAATTTATGGTACATATCTCGCTGATGCAGCAAAAAAGAGCTATGAACAAGTGTCATCCGCTCTGCCGACTGCCCGGGAAAACATGAAGCAGCAACTGGCGGCCCTGCGAGAACGAATTGCTGATCCGGCAACAAGCGCCGAAATGCGTAAGTCGCTGGAACAGGCCATGGAGAGTTTGCAAGGCGCCATGCAAGACGTCAGCGCCGGACAACAAGAACTAAAAGAAGAATACAAAAAGTTGCCGGAGAAAAATATTGAGCTGGTAAACAAGTACCGTGCGGAACTCGAAAATTTAAACACACTCGGAATTGAATATTGGGGTCTGGCCATGGCTGGACTTGAATAAACGAAAAACAGCATTCGTGTGGATTGAGAACACAGCCTCGGTTTGTGCGGCAAGAGCAAAATAGTGAAAATGCTAACGACCCAACCCGCGGTTATATTTTGGAATTGAGAGTAAATGGCAAAAAAACAAAACAAGTACTACGTCGTTTGGAGGGGACACCAAACAGGCATTTTTAATTCGTGGCCGGAATGTCAAAAGCAAGTGTCCGGATTTCCAGGTGCAAAATACAAGAGTTTTTTGTCAAGACAAGAGGCTGAAGCAGCTTTTTCGGGAAGCAGTGTCGATTACATTCCCAAGCAGGGGACACAAGGTGAACGCGTCGAAACGGGTCGCTCTTCAGTCGGAAAACCCATTCTGGCCAGCATCAGTGTGGATGCCGCCTGTGAGGGAAATCCCGGCAGAATGGAGTATCGCGGCGTCGAAACAGACACCGGAAAAATTCTTTTTGAAAAAGGGCCTTTTGCTGTCGGCACAAATAATATAGGCGAGTTTTTGGCGATTGTTCATGCCGCTGCCATGCTAAAAAAAATGGCTAGTCCAAAACCTATTTACAGTGATAGCAGAACAGCGCTGAGTTGGGTTCGTAAGAAACGGGCCAACACCACGCTGAAGAGAACCGCTAGAAATCAAGAACTTTTTGACTTGATAGAACAGGCAGAGCGCTGGCTTGCCGACAACGAAATCGCCAACAAAATCCTCAAATGGGAAACCGCAGCCTGGGGCGAAGTCAAAGCGGATTATGGTCGCAAGTAAGGCAGGGGACCAGGTTGTTTTCATTGCTCATCGCTATGGGTGAAAAATTGCTACAGCCCGGAATGACTGCACTGAGGGATTTTCGCTCAGACATTATTTATGAAAAGCTGTACATTGCTTTGATGAGGAATCTTTTTGAATGAGGCGGATGAATCGTGTCTGTTTTGTTGTGGGTTTGCTGGTTGTAATTTTCATTCAGGCATGCGGGAGTGGTCCGCCGGCAGACATGACTGATCCCGGTCAGTTGCTGTATTTTGGATATACCAAAAAGGCCGTGAACTGCGCTCGTTGCCACGGCCCGGAAGGGCAGGGCGGTATGCAAGCCCCTGATATTCGAGCCAGTTTTTCAAAATATGGCGAGGATAGAATCATGGACTTCATTGTGGAAGGAAAGGGTGACGGCAAAGATGGCATGCCGCCGATGGAGATTGAACTTTCAGAAGCAGAGATGCACGAGATAATAAAGTTTGTGAAAACACTGCAGGTAGATCGCATTCCCGCATTTTAGTATTTCGGTACTGGCGCAATAATTTATCGCTCAAAACGCCTTAGAACAATACTCGCGTTTGTTCCACCAAAACCAAACGAATTAGATAAACAAATATCCACTTTCGACTCTCTGGGTTGGTTGGGAACATAGTCCAGGTCGCATTCCGGGTCCGGCGTGTCATAATTTATTGTGGGCGGAAGAATTTGATTTTCAATTGCTTTAATGCAGTAAATTGATTCGATGGCGCCGGTCGCACCCAGAAGGTGGCCGGTCATTGACTTTGTCGAACTTATTGCCAGCCTTTTCGCGTGCTCGCCAAAAACGTCTTTTACAGCTTTGGTTTCGGTTATGTCATTCAGCGGGGTCGAAGTTCCATGCGCGTTAATGTAGTCAACTTCATCCGGTTCAATTCCTGAATTTTTCAGTGCCTTATTCATGCAGATACGCGGTCCCCGGCCTTGTGGATCCGGCGCAGTAATATGATAAGCATCCGTACTCATACCAAAGCCGATCACTTCGGCGTGGATTTCAGCGTTTCGGGCCTGGGCAAACTTAAGGGATTCTAAAATCAGGATGCCGGCTCCTTCGCTCTGAACAAAACCATCACGGTTCACGTCGAAAGGCCGACTGGCTTTTTCCGGCTCTTCATTGCGGTAGGAAAGCGCCCTTGCGTTGGAAAATCCAGCAATGGATGCAGGAACAAGGGCTGCCTCGGAACCACCAACCACCATTGCTGCGGCATCGCCACGCTGGATTGCAAAGTAGCCATCGGCAATGGCATGTAAACCGGTTGTACATGCGGAAACAACACCATAGCTTAAACCGCGGAGGCCGTATTTTATGGCTACCTGCCCGGATGCCAAATTGATGATAACCGAGGGAATGAAGAAGGGAGAAATCCGGTTTGAATCCCCGGCATTGGCTTTAAGTGTGTTCTCTGTAATTGATATGATTCCTCCTTGTCCGGAGCCAATTATCACGCCAATGTCTTCAGTGTTGCTTTCATCCACCTGCAATTTGGCATGGCGCATCGCCTCAGCGGTCGCTGCCATGGCAAATTGGATAAACCGGTCCATCTTTTTGACTTCTTTTTTTTCAATATAGTCAGTTGGGTTAAAATTTTTTACCTCACCGGCAATACGTACTGGAAATTCGGACGCGTCAAACGCCGTGATTGGCCCGACACCTGAGCGACAATTCATTAAGCTATCCCAGTTTTCAGCGACTGTCAAGCCGATGGGAGTGACCATGCCTATTCCTGTAATAACAACACGACGATTGCTTTCAATCATCAATATTTATCTCTCTCCTGTTTACTTGGTAAAAACATTCGTGAAGAAGTAACTAATCCATGTTTCATGCCGAACTAACTGTGTCAAATGGGTTGCGCACTTGTAGAAAATCGATTGCGTATCCGACACCGGGGAGACTTCTTATCACCCTCTATAGCCTGTTCTTTGTTACATATTAGTTGTGATGAAAAATCTGTGAATAATGCAGGTCTTTTCACTGCAACCAAAGTTTGAGATTCATTTGTTCAAAACAGAGCCGCAGCTCAGAAGTCTCTTTTCCGTACTTTTTTTGTCCGGGTTCGGATCGAGCTGTTCTTGCTGCTCGATAAAAATGAAGTTAAGTTAAGTGGACTGGTCTTAAAAGTCAAGTCATAAGGAATCAGGCCGGCATTTTTTCTTGCTTTTGTCACGACAGAAGGCTATTTTTTTTGTTAGTCACGCCATGCATGGAGGATTTATGACCGTCACCACTTTGAGCCAACTCTTTGAGTTTTGTACGACCAAGTATAATAAACGCAATTTGCTGATATACCGCGGAAAGGATGACAAGTTTCATAATATATCGACAAATGAACTGCGTGACCGCGTTAGCTATTTTGCCCTGGGCCTGCGTGAACTTGGTGTTAAGGCCGAAACCAAGCTCCTCATTATTTCCGAGAATCGTCCGGAGTGGCACATTGCAGATTTTGCCATGAGCTTGCTTGGGGCAGTAACGGTGCCGGTCTTTCCCACTCTTATTCCCGGTCAGATTGAGTATATTATAAACAACAGTCAGACGGAGTTTATTCTTGTTTCAAATACTGAACAACGCGAAAAAATATTTCAGATTCGCGAAAAAATTCCAAACGTAAAACGGGTCGTGGTCATGGATGAGGAGGGCGCCCGCGACGAGGACATCGCTTTTGACCAGGTTATAAAAACTGGGCGGGAGAAAGATGCTGTCACTTTTTATGAATCGGCCCTGGAAACGGCTTCTCCGGATTCCCTTGCAACCATTATTTACACATCAGGCACGACGGGCGTTCCCAAAGGGGTCATGCTGACACATAAAAATTTTGTATCCAATCTCCTTGATTGCGCTGCAGTCATCAGTCTTTCCACGATTGACCGGAGCCTGTCTTTTCTTCCTCTCTCACATGCCTTCGAGCGCACGGTTGACTATATTTATTTTTACCGGGGCTTAAGCATTATTTACTCGAGCAGCCTTGAGAATTTGTCTCGAGATATTAAAGAGTCGGCACCGACGATCATGGCAAATGTTCCGCGGTTTTATCAAAAAATGAAAGCTACAATTGAGGCCCGGGCGGATGAAGCGGGCGGGCTGAAGAAAGCGCTTTTTTATTGGGCTGTTGCGGTTGGTGGCAAGGTGGCGGAAACTGAGTTGAATGCCCGGCCTGTTGGTGCTTTCTTAAAAGTGCGTCACTCTCTGGCGAGGCGTTTGGTGCTCAGGAAAATTCAGGCTGCCGTTGGCGGCAACATCCGCTTTTTTATTTCGGGCGGTGCGCCTTTATCGGCTGAAGTTGCCCGCTTTTTCAGCGCTGCCGGGTTGCGAATTCTGGAGGGATATGGTTTGACCGAAACAGCGCCTGTGCTCTCTATTAATCCATTTGAGAAACCGAAGTTTGGAACGGTTGGTAAAGTTCTGCCAAGTGTTGAAATCCGAATTGCCGAGGATGGGGAAATTCTGGCAAAAGGGCCGAATATCATGCAGGGTTATTACTTGCTTGAAGAAGAAACCGCCGAGGTTCTTAAGGACGATTGGTTTCACACCGGTGATATTGGTACGGTCGATGTCGATGGCTATCTCACAATCACGGATCGAAAAAAGCAGATCATGGTTACTTCGGTGGGAAAAAAGATTGCTCCGCAGGCCATTGAAAAGGCCGTTGAGAACAGCAAATACATTGAACAGATCGTGCTGGTGGGCGAGCAAAGGCGATTTGTCGCCGCGCTGATTGTGCCGGACTTTGAACAGCTCGGTTTGTTTGCCAGGAAGGCAGGACTCAAAAATGTTTCTGCGGCAGAGCTGGTCAAAGAAGAATCTGTTGTGGAACTCATTCGCCTGGAAATCGAAAAACAGCAGGCGATTTTTTCCGACTATGAGAGGATTCGTAAATTTGAACTGCTTGCCGAGCCATTTACCATAGAAAACGGCAAATTGACGCCGACAATGAAAGTGAAGCGCAAGGTGGTTTTGCAGGAATATGCGGATTTGATTGATAGTATTTATGCCGGCTAAACCACCTCTCATCCATTGTGGTCATTCGGGCTGATTTTTTGAAGCGCCACGATCTTTCATTGTATGCTTTGTAATAGCCGGCAATGTGGCCGTTACTTGGTTTTTGCATAATTCTGAAGTACAGCACGGCACAATTGCGCTACAGAAAAGCGCTTTTTTGCTACGACTCCGAAGAATGGAGAGTTAATCAGTCTGAATTTTGCTAATAAAGCTGTTCAAAATCGGCAGGGGATTGCTAGTAAATCATGGGTGGTGACTTTTTTGTTGCAAGTCAATAAAATTATTGTAATTTTGGAGCAGTCGCAAGGGCTGTAGAAAACATATTTTGCACAACAAACAAAAGGAAAATTAAATCAATGGAAAAACAAACGCTTATTGACCATCTAAATGCAGATCTTTCAGGAGAGTTAGGTGCGATAATTCAATATCTAACTTATGCTGCCAAGGCTACGGGCCCTTATCGGCCTCAACTATCGCAGTTTTTCCTTGCAGAAGTAACTGACGAACAACTTCATGCGCAGTTTTTAGCCAATAAAATTGTTGCATTAGGAGGAGAACCAACTACCCAGCCACAACCAGTTCCCAAGGCAGCTACGAACCAGGAGATGCTTAAAGCTGTTTTGGTCGCGGAACGGCAGGCTACCGTAGATTACACTCAACGTGCGCAAGAGGCTGAACAATTCGGTGACAAAGGGTTGGCTGTTCAGCTTGAAGACATGGTTCGAGATGAAAGCGGTCATGCTGAAGAGACAGAACGTATTTTGCGCGATTGGCCCTTATAATTTGTTTGGAAAAATAAGCGGTGGCGTCTAATTTGCAGGCTGCACCGCTTAGATATTCAGTATAAAAGCAGATACCTTAAATGTGCCTTCGCTCATGGTAAGTGACTTTATCGAAGGTGCATCTGCATTTTATTCGTTTGCTAATATCGCTTGCAGCCTCGTCGAATGGCATCTCACGCAGCAAATGCATAATACGCTAAACCAAAGGCCCGCGCACTTTCTCAGAACGCGGGCTTTATTTTTTCTCACGGTTTTCTTATTTTTAAGCATTGGTACGAAAAGAGCAGTTTTGTTTAAAACTGTAGATAATAGATGAGCAATCATGGCCGGCTCCATTAGGAGGTGGATGCTATCTACTTGCCTGCGGATCATCTGCATTTGATAAAAGTAAAAAGCAGTGGCTTGCGACTTCACTTCCTGGACTCTTGCTTACAAAATGCTTGCACATGAATCTATAAAGGACATAATCAATGCGTATTTTTAAACTAGCCATCTATTTGTTCGTATTGGCAGTACCGAAAATGATTTATCCGCAGGTAACAGCTATTAAGGCCGGGATTCTCATTGACCCTGCATCCGGCCTGTCTTCCAAGTCGCAAATTGTCCTTGTTGAAGGACAGTTGATAAAAACGGTTGCGTCCGAGGTTAATATTCCTGAAGGTGCGGAAGTAATTGATCTTTCCGGGTTTAGTGTTTTGCCGGGGCTTTTTGATGCGCATACTCATCTCTGTACGGATGTTGCGATTGATGCAAGTTGGAAAGGTCGGATTACGGAGCGCCTCACCTCGTATATCCTGCAAACCAGTACGGCCTATCGCGCTTTAACGGGTGGTGCCAAGAGTGCGTCCATGTTGCAGTCCGGTTTTACAACGGTCAGAGACGTGGGCAACGCCGGCAATTATGCCGACACCGACCTGCGCCGGGCCGTGGAGAACGGTCTTATCAAAGGACCGACCATCATCAACGCAGGCCGTATCATCGCCCCGTTCGGTGGACAACTTCATCTGCATGCAGAGCGGCCTGAGCTTGGCGTGCCGGAGTATTTGCACGCCGATACCAGGGATGAACTACAGAATGCGATTCGGGAAAATATTCATTTTGGCGCTAAGGTTATCAAGGTGGTGGTTGATTCTCAACCCTACATCTACTCTGAGGATGATTTGAGATTCATTGTTGAGGAAGCAGGTCGCGCCGGTATCAAAGTAGCGGCTCACTGTCATACCGCACAAGCAGCCATGAATGCAATCAAGGCCGGCGTTGCTTCGATAGAACACGGCACTAAAATGTCCGATGATATTCTTGTGCTGGCGAAAAATAACGGCGTGGTTTTGGTCGGAACGGAAATGCCAATTTGGCTGTTGGAGCTGTTCGGCTCCGAGGCGAGGTACCCGATTCTCATCGACCGTCTCCGTCGGGCTCACCGCCTGGGTGTGACACTGGTGTATGGCAGCGATGCTCTCTACGAAGTCGGGAATCGCAGCCGTGGGGAGATGGCGCTCGCCAATTTAGAAAGCTGGCAGGAAGCCGGCATACCGCCGCTGGCAACGCTTCGGGCAATGACAACCAATGCCGCAAAATTACTTGGGGTCGAAAAAGAAAGGGGCGCAATCAAATCCGGGTTAGCAGCCGATTTGATAGCCGTACGCGGTAACCC
The DNA here is from genome assembly GCA_029262005.1 of Candidatus Zhuqueibacterota bacterium. GTDB lineage: Bacteria > Zhuqueibacterota > Zhuqueibacteria > Oceanimicrobiales > Oceanimicrobiaceae > JAJDAG01. The sequence goes on from JAJDAG010000098.1 coordinate 60,761, forward strand.
ATTAGAAGATGCTTATTCTTTAAGGGAAGTTGTATTTGTAATGAAAAACGGCAAAATAGTTAAAGAGCCGCAATAGACACCCAAAGGTTTTCAAACTTAAGAGAGAAATCATTTTGGCAAAAGAAGAGCAAAAACAAACGCGAAGAGTATTCCTGAAACAAAGTGCGATAATGGCACTTATGGGCGGTTATGCGATAACTGGTAATTCTGCAATGCTTTTTGCGGGAAAAGAGTCAAAAAAGAGAAAAACACTTTCCGAGCCCAGTCCCATGCTTCCACCCGTTCCGGCCATACTTTTGACTGTGAATGGTAACGGCGATATCAAGGATGAGATCACAGTTGTCTGGACATTTGTGGTCAACAGCAAACCCGCGCAAATTGGCATCAGCGTTCATGATGAGCATATTGCTTTAGGCTTGATCAAAACGCATGGACAGTTTGTCCTCAATGTCCCAACCGCTGAAATGGCACAGCCGTTTGATGTTGCAGATATGAATTCAAAAAAAATCATCGATAAATATTCTCTGACCGGGCTGACGCGCGGCAGAGCGCTAAAAGTAGATGCACCTACAATTGAAGAAGCGCCCATACATGTTGAATGCAAAGTCTTTAATACGATCAAGCTTCCGCCGGTCAGAACAATCTTCCTGGCAAGTGTTGAAGCGACAACTGTACAGGAACATGTTTGCGATAAGGATGAACGACTGATTGTTTCTTCAGTGCCGTTTTTTGGCATGACTGTAGGAAGTGGTGAGTTTTATACAATGGGAAAACGGGTTGGTCACATCGGCCAAAGTGTGGGCAATGAGGGTATAAAATATTAACATTGGCGAGTAGAGAATTATCTAACCTGAACAATTCACAAATAGTCATTTCAGGCAGCAAGTGCCTTGAGCGAGTTTTCAAAGATATAGAGAAAGAAAATTTTGAAATAAAAAATTTGGCGGTTTTGGCAGGCTATCAGGGAAAAGGCATTGCCAAATTGCTAATTGCAGAACTGAAGCTATTGGCAAAAAGTATGGGAGCAAGTATCTTAGAAGTGGGAACCGGAAATGCCAGCCTTTCTCAATTGGCATTATATCAAAAATGCGGGTTTAGAATGTATTGTATCGAACCCAATTTCTTTGAGTCTTATCCAAAGCCCATTTTTGAGAATGGTATTCGCTGTATTGATCTCGTACGGTTGCGTGTTGCGTTATAGCAAGGCACTGCGCTATAAAATTATCCTCGGTGCGCGCTTGATTTTCCTTTGAATGCGATGTTAAAGGCGGGAGAGAGTAAATGAAATTTTACAAGATGAATAATCTGTTGTTTTTAATTACTTTTGGTGTTATTGCATCTATTTGCAGCGCGCAACCAACAAGCCGCATTGGCATTCGTTCAGTGGGTGGTATTGCAGAATTCTATGAGCGTGGCAACGGTCAAACTTTTGTGGTGCGGGGTAGCAATTTTCTGATACTTGCTGCCGGAGAAGACCGGCTCTTCTCTCCTCAGTTCTACGATTCAGACCAGGTGAAATCCTCATTACTGGGAATGCTTGACCTTGGTTACAATACGGTCCGAGTTTTTGCAGATAACTGTGGCAGCGACTGCATCGGTGATCCAGCGGGCGGTCTTTCGGCAGCATTTTTGGACAATCTCGCTGATTTCCTTCGCCTGGCAAAAGAGCAAGAAATCTATGTGATATTGACATCCAATGATCTACCAAAGCCCGGAGGCTACGTTCCCCAGGTTGAAGCGCAATGCTGTACCATTTTTGATGGCTATATGAACGCACATTATCTCTCACCCGTAGGCTTCAGCGTTTACAAGAATTACTGGACTGAAATCGTTGCGGGTCTGATTGAGCGCAATGCGCCATTGGAAATAATTTTGGCTTATGCATTAAGAAATGAGCAATTCTTTTTTAGCGATAAGCCGCCATTATCGCTGAACTCCGGCATGGTAACAACCGCCAACGGCAAGACCTACGATATGAGCATGCCAGATAAAAAGCAGAAAATGCTTGTTGAGGGCCTGGACTTTTGGATTGATGAAATCAGTCAGTCCATCCGGAATCTCGACCCTGAAGCCTTATTCACCATCGGATTTTTTGCACCAGATGCGCCGCATGTCTGGCGCAATGATGGGCGTTTTGTAGATATAAGCAGTGTTTTGACAAACGCCTCGATAGATTTTTTGGACCTCCATTTGTATCCCGGACCGGGTGGTATTTCGATGGCGCAATATATTGAAAATTTCGGCATCTCCGGGTTTGAGGCAAAACCGCTTGTTCTTGGAGAATTCGGTGGATTCAAATTTGTGTTCCGCTCACCTGAAGCCGCCGCACAGGGGGTACAAGACTGGCAAATCGAATCTTGTGATTACAACTTCGATGGCTGGCTGCATTGGCACTGGCAGGGCACAGATGACGCGGAAGTGTGGACGGGCACTGAGGCCGGAAGCGCAATCAATAAAGTGCTTTCTGTTTCAGAGCGGCCGAACCCCTGTAAAGCCGGCTCCTTCGATTTTTTTGAAAATAACCTGGCTTTGGACAAACCTGTCGCTGTCTCGGCTTCATTGCCGGATCAGCCCGCTGAACATGCATTAGATGGCTGGATGAATACGAACTGGGGAGCAGGGGCACATCCACTCCAATGGCTCGAAATTGATCTTGAGTCTCCGGTTAATATTGTCACCCTGCGGCTTGGTGTGGAACAATTCCCTGATGGCAATACCCGGCATCTCATTTTGGGGAAGACAAATGCCGGTGATGAATATGGGCTTCTGCATGAATTTGCAGGCTTCACCAGGGCCGGTGAAATTTTGGAACAGATAACCGAAAATCCATGGCCTAATGTACGCTTCCTTAGGGTAGAAACAGTTGCAAGCCCATCATGGGTTTCATGGAGTGAGATAGAAGTTCTAAATGATATACCAACAAGTGTCAATTTCCCTGAAATGAAACCCGCGGTCGAGCGCTTTGACTTATCACAAAACTACCCCAACCCGTTTAATCCGAGCACAACGATTGTTTTTAAATTACAAAGGCCATCCCATGTCAAGCTCGCAATATACGATCTGTTGGGGCGCACCGTAACAAACCTGGTAGACAACAGATTACTGAATGCCGGCTCTCATAGCGTTATCTGGAATGGGAGAAATGGTAAAGGAAAGCACGCGGGAAGTGGTGTGTATCTTTACAAAGTGACCATAGAAGGTCAAACGAAGACAAAGAAACTTTTGTTGGTTCGTTAAAAAAAGCATTCCAAAATTTTTTAAATGAACGAAAGAGATGCAAATCAACGTCAGCTATGTGCTTGCAAAAGACACTTACAGCGGATTTAAGCACCTCATATTCAGCCCGCCCCGTTCTATAAATTAGTCCCACTGGCAGGCCGGGGAATCCTTTGACTGCGAAGTACCAAGTCTGAAATAAAACAAGATAGATTTACCGATCTATGGACTTTTTCGCCAACAGCTTGTGGGCAACTCAATAGTTACACCTCAATTGAGACTGCCAAAGCATTTGCCGGGCTGTACCGCATTCATTTCACCGCAACTAACTTAGCGCTTTCAAGAAAATCAGGAAACCGTGCAAACCTTTTGGACAGATGGTGTGTCTAAAATGAGTGAAATCACATGGTTCAAATTTTTAATTCCATATAAATAAAGGAGAAAAAAAGTGAAAAGCGTACTTAAATATTTTTCCATGATTGCCCTGGGCATCTGCATTGTGTCAAACCACTCTCTTGCTTCTCAAAAAGGTGAGATAAAGAAATCTTTTAAAAACGTCAAGGAAGTCAAAATTAAAACAGTCAGTGGTGATTGCATTGTAAAAAAAGGCGCCGGCAGTGAAGTCGAAGTTGTTTTAACCTATACTTTTGATGATGACGATTTTGAACCTGAGTTTGAGCAAAGCGGCGACCGTCTAACTTTGGTTGAAAGGTTTCATGGCAGAAACATGCACGGCAAGTCCACCTGGCGCTTGACGGTACCTGAAAAAACCGACATCGATTTTTCAACCGCCTCAGGGGATCTCGAAGTTTCGGAGCTGCAAAGCAGCATCGAAGCCGGCACGGCATCTGGAGATGTAATATTGCTCAACGTAAATGGCGCGATAGAAATCAGTACGGCCAGCGGTGATATAGAAGGCAAACAGCTGGAGGGCACCCTGCAAATCAGCACGGCTTCCGGTGAAGTCGATGTGCAAAACTCGTCCGGGAAAAGTAAAATCAGTACTGCCAGCGGACGAATTCGAGTTGTAAAGACTATGGGTGAGCAAAAGGTGAGTACGGCTTCAGGAAACATCAAATTATCGAACGGGTCGGGAGAATTCGAAGTCAGCGCTGCCAGTGGGGATATTTCCGCCGATGAGATAACCATTACTGCAAGAAGCAAATTCAGTACGGCTTCCGGCGATGTAGAAGTGTCTTTAGGAGAAGCTCTGAAGCAAGATTTAAGAATATCAACCGCATCAGGTGATGCAATTCTGAATTTTAATAATCACCAGATAAGCAGCTTTATCGAAATGACGGCCAAAGCCGGCGGCAATAGAATCCGGGCGCCGTTTAAATTTGACAACGAGGAACATTATTATCAGGGAAACAGCGAATACATCCGCAAAACGGTCAGAAAAGGCAGCGATTCTCCACGTATTAAAGTCAGCACAGCTTCGGGTGATGCAGTGCTGCTTAAAAACTAGAGCGCTTGTTTTTTAAATCGTCGAATATTAGACCGCCCTCTGCACAATGCAGAGGGCGGTTCAATTTATGGTTTTATTTACTGCCACAAAATGACTCGTTTTATTTAATTGCCACCCCGGCAATATGGGGTGAAACCGGAAACAAAAATGTATCCAGGCGAAAAGTCTCCAATTCAACATTAGTAAATCCGGCTTTCTGCAGCAGTCTCTCTGTGTGCCGATTTAACTGACAGCCTTCGCCGCACCAGGCCCAGGGTCTGCGCAGAATGCGCTGGGCAAGCCCAAGCCCTGAGTTTGCAGGCGCTGCCACATGTTCCAGAAAAACAAATTTTCCGGCCGGTTTCAAGATGCGAAGGACTTCGGAGAGCACCTTTGCCGGATTGTGCACCGTGCATAAAACCAGGGTTCCGACTACTGCTTCGGCGCTGTTGTTTACAAGGTCGAGCTCTTCCCCACAAAACGTTTTTAACTTTAAATCAATCTTAAATTCATCAGCGCGTGCACGCAAACGGTCGTGCATCAAAAGGTTGGGCTCCACTGCAATCACCGTGGTTTCCTTATTATAATAACGTAGATTTGTGCCGGGGCCGATGCCAATTTCAACGATGGTTTGCGGCAAGTCGCTGAAAAACTTGCGTTTGCGCTCGCCATATTTATTGTGCATGGTTTCGTCGGCGTGGTCGAGCAGCCAGGCATTGAATCTGCCGCGAACAGGATTGTTGTGCGGATGGTAATGTTGGCGCCTGCTTTTTCTCAAACTGATCCTCCCGTAATAGTTTCTAAAACTATAGGTGCATTGGGGCAATTCTTCATGTCTGTGCGGAATTGGTTTTCAAGATATGCTAAAGAGATGTAATTTGCAAGAATGCCACTGTGATTTCCAATCGTTCCTCCTTTTTTTATTTTCATGTAAGGCTTTCGTTCAGGCGATTTCCCTTGAAGCTCACCGTAAAAATTACTATCCTCTATTTCGTTAAGTTTTAGTGAGGCGCATAAACTAAAGGAGGTTGGTCATGGCGCGCAAAACCATAAATGTCGGGGGTGAACTCATCGAAGTACCCGACGTGAACAAGAAAATGTTGATTGTCATTGCAGGTGCAATTCTGGGACTCATTTTTTTGATGAGTGGCTTTTACAAAGTTGATGCCTCTGAAGTCGGTGTGATTCAACGTTTCGGGAAGTACGTTGAAACCACGGGTCCCGGGTTACATTTCAAACTACCATTTGGCATTGACCGGGTTACCAATATCGCGGTGGAGCGTAATTTCAAAGAGGAGTTCGGTTTTCGGACGCTGCAAGCAGGTGTGCGTACGCAATATTCGGCTGCAGACTATTCGGAAGTCTCGCTGATGTTGACCGGCGACTTGAGTTCAGTTCAGGTGAAATGGATCATTCAGTACAAAATTATTGATCCGGTTAAGTTTTTGTTTCATATAAGGAATGTGCGTGAGACCTTAAGGGATGCAACCGAGGCGGTCATGCGACAGGTGGTAGGTGATCACAGCGTAGATGAAGTCATTTCACTGAGCAGGCAGGATATCGAGTTGCTGAGTAGAGATTTGTTGCAAAAAGTGCTGGATGATTTTGGCACTGGATTATCTGTACAAAATGTGCGACTCCAGAACGTTGATCCGCCGGAACCGGTACAGCCGGCCTTTAATGAAGTTAACCAGGCTGTGCAGGAAAAAGAGCGTATTATCAATGAAGCTGAAACAGCCTACAACAAAGTGATACCGCAGGCGAAGGGACAGCGGCAACAAATTGTTAGTGAGGCGGAAGGCTACTATGAAAAGCGTGTTAATCGCGCCAAGGGTGACGCAGAGAAATTTATTTCCGTCTGGCGGGAGTATAGCAAAGCAAAAGATGTGACAAGGCGTCGAATTTACCTGGAAACCATGTTGCAGGTGTTACCGAACTTGCAAAACATTTACG
>JAJDAG010000099.1 GCA_029262005.1 Candidatus Zhuqueibacterota bacterium
TACAGAGAACTAACAACCAATGTGCAGGGTTCCGGCAGCGTCGGCTTGAATCCGCCGGGCGGTTCGTATGAGGACGGAACACAAGTTACCTTAACGGCCGACCCTGCATCCGGTTGGTCCTTCTCAAACTGGAGCGGCAACTTGAGTGGCAGCGCCAACCCGGCGACAATTACCATGAATAGCAACCAGAACGTCACGGCCGTGTTTCAGCAGAACGGCGGTGGCCAAGTCACGCGCATCGAAGCCGAAAACATGACCCTGTCGAACTACACAACAGAGAATCAGGGTTCAGCCTGGTCAGGTAACACCGGTATCAAGCTGACGGCCTCAACCGGAACAGCGCAAACCAATGCCCCGGCCAGTGGCGCTTACGATGTAGTGGTTGTTTATGAGGATGAAACCGACGGCCCGGCGACCATAGAAATTCGCATTGACGGTACTCTGGTTGATTCCTGGACTTTGAATCAAAATACCGGCGCGCTAATCAACCGGACCGTGGTAACCAGCCACACTTTTAGTTCTAATTCGGTTTTTGAAATTAAAGGCATCAAAAACGGCGGAGAATACTGCCGCATTGATTATGTGGAATTTACTGAAAGCGGCGGTAGTTGCACCACTTACACCCTGACTACCGGCACTCAGGGTTCCGGCACGGTTGACCTGAGTCCTTCCGGTGGCCCGTATTGTGCAGGCTCGCAAGTGACTTTGACCGCAAATCCCGCCTCCGGTTGGTCGTTTGTAAACTGGACAGGTGATTTGAGCGGCAGTACAAACCCTGCGACAATCACAATGGATGGCAACAAGAATGTCACGGCTGTTTTTCAACAGCAAGGTTGCACGACTTTTAGTATAACGACCACGGTTCAGGGTTCCGGCAGCATTGACCAGAATCCTGTGGGTGGTTCGCATTGTGAAGGCACACAAATTACATTAACGGCGAATCCGGTTTCCGGCTGGTCGTTTTCTAACTGGAGCGGCGATTTGAGTAGCAGCGTAAATCCCACCACCTTAACGTTGGACGCTAACAAAAATATCACGGCAGTCTTTCAGCAGAGCGGTGGCGGTGGTTCTGGTCAAATTACCCACCAGGAAACGGTTAATGGTGGCTCCACAAGTTCCAGCAGCGTAACAACTTCCGGTAATGTGACCGGCGTCTCGGGTGATTTGTATTTGGCAGCAATTTCATCCAAGCCTTTTAATCAGACAACCTCTGTGACCGGATTAGGGCTCACCTGGACTCAGGTTGCAGACCAGTGCGCCGGTCGAAACCAAACCGGAATCACTGTTTATCAAGCAATGGGAACGCCAAGTGGCAACGGTACGGTGGCGGCTAATTTTTCCGGTGCACCCAATAGCGCTGTCATTTTTGTTTCGCGCTATACTGGTGCGAGCATTGCAAATCCAATTGGCAACAGTGTTACGGGCAATACCAATGGCAGCAACGGCGCCTGTTCAGGTGGGACAGATACGGATAACTACAGCTTCAATATTGCAACCACTGTGCAGAACAGTGTGGTGTACGCAGCCGTTGCGCGCAGGCACAAAACCCACACCCCGGGCGCTGGTTTTATTGAGCTGGATGAATTCCAGATTGGCAGTGGCGGCAGTGTGGCTGGTGCGGCAATTGTTGAACAAACGGTTGCATCGCCAGGGACTGTTAATTTGACCGGCACTTTTAGTAATGATGTTGATTGGGCCGTCATTGGCCTTGAGTTACAGCCTGAGCAGACGTCCGCGCCGGCTCAAGGTGAGGGCCTGGCTTCTGGTTTGCAGAAAAATAACACCTTGCTGTCAAAATCAACATTTGAAACCAGCTTGGTTCCGCAGCAATTCGAGCTCAAACCAAACTTTCCCAATCCATTTAATCCAACAACCACAATTTACTATTCGATTCCTTCAACAGTCAAAAGTAGCATCACCGTGCGAATCGAAGTTTTCAACCTGAGAGGGAAAATGGTTCGAAGCCTGGTCAGGGAATCGAAGCAGCCGGGAGCACACCAGGTGGTTTGGGACGGGAAAGATGACACAGGTTCACCGGTCAGTAGCGGCATTTACGTCTATAAAATGCTGGCAGGGAATTTTGTGGCTTCGCGGAAATTGATTTTTATGAAGTGATCCTTTGTTTCGCGACACATTAAAAAGCCCGGGGCAAAACAGCGCTTCGGGCTTTTTAATGAGTTTAAAGGAAAGTGGGTTTATGTGTGTGAGGAGAATTCTTTGGCTGTGTCTTCCAGTTAAAAAAATACAGAGTTCTGAGCTATGAATTTATTCACACCGTCACCGCTGGACATATTTGTTGATAAAATTTGTGAATCTTTTCAGGTTTCGACTGGAGCAATTTTCCTCAACCCTGCCATTGTCGCCTCTCACTTGCACGGTAATCGTTTTTGCAGAAGCGATCCGGCTGAGCTGCTCCGCAGTGACCTGATACCAGGCCTGCTCGCTGTGATATTTTTGCCCGGAACCGGCATGGAAAACATTGCGCTCGCCTGCACTGCCTTCGCCCCAAAGCGGTAATTTTTGTCCATCCAGGGCCAGAGTCAGGGTTTTCCCGCGCTGAATGAGTAGCCATTCGTCAGCATTATATCTAACAACCAAATAATATAGGATTTCGCCGGTACGCCAGTCGTAACGGAGCGCGTTCAAATACAATTCGTAAGTAGCACTCTTCTTGTCTGGCCCGAGCCTGTTGCCCGACATAAATGTGCGGTTGATGCTCTCCAGGTGGTCGTATTGTTCCACGATTTCGTAACCTGAGGCGGCGCATGAGGTCAGAAACGCTGTTGCAAGAAAGAAGAGAAGGGATGATTTCATTTTCAGTTTTGCTTCTCATGCTCCGGCAAGGTGCAAACAAGAAATCCATCGTCAAACACAGCACCGATAAGCAGTTTGTTCTTGTACACTGCGGCCACACTTGAGGCTGAAAGATCGTCTCCAAGGCTGAGAAAGACTTGTTCTGCCTGATAGTTGCCATCTTCTAACAGACTTACTTTCAGAACTTCAGAGGGAGACAGTGTGTTATCATCTTTGGCGTGTTGAACGAATGTAAGCAGTTTGGGATGAGCGCCAATCCAAAGGTTGCCGGCGGCATCCAGTTCAATATTATCGATACCGGTGTTGCAGTCAATTTCATAATCGGGCGTCAGGGCGCCCGTATCAATGTTTCGGCGGTAAATGTGCAATTTGTGGCTGGTGGTGGCAGCCACGTAAATCTGGTTGCCATTCGGGCTCATATTGATGCCATTGGCGTAAAGCAGGCCATCTGCAACCACCTTGAAATCGGTGCCATCGAAATAAACAACCCTGGCTCGCTCCAGACGTAGATAGTCTTCCAGCGTGCGCCCGATTTTCGATGTGTTGCCGTGGTCTATCGTGGCATAGAACCGGCGTTCATCGACAGCCAGAATGTTGTTGGGACTGGAGAGCAATTCACCGCTGATGGACTCTTTGTGTCGGAGTTCATTTTCGACAACATCGAAAATTTCAATAAAATGCCCTGTTGGCCGGTGGTTAACTACAAAAATTGTTTGCTTTTCTTCGGCGTCAACAAACAGACTGATACCGTGTGGATGAAAAATGAAGTCAAGTTCGGGGGTCAGATTTCGTAGTTCAGGCTGCGCTCCTTCAAGATTGTAGGCATAGATGGCGCCGGACGGACCGGTTGAGCTGTTTCCCTGAAACCAGTTTCTTCTGTCATCACTGGAAATATAAGCAACACCTGTTTTCGGATTAATGGTAATATCTTCGGCGCCAATGGGGCCGGCAACGTGCACAACAGCACCATTAAAGTGCGGTTCCAGTGTTTTGAACTGACCAGAATCCTGCAGTAAGTCAAGGACAAACCAGGCAATGCCTGCTATTATGATTGTAATAACAACTAATTTTGGCCTCATAGAGTAATCTCCTTGGATTCATTTATAGTAATGATATTAATTAAGAAATCAAATGCTGAAAGGCATGGCAAAATTTACCAAACGTTCTTTCGATGTTCTTGCTCTTTTAGCCTGCCTAATTCACAACACCCTTGTCATTCTGGAAGAATCTTTTTAATTTACATCAGTTTACCAGGCTAACAAGGCGCCTCCTGAGTGACAATCCGGTGCATGACGTTCGACCTTAAATTGTGAATTCATGAATTAATCAGGTTAGAAACCCTGACACAATAGTAGTTACAGGTTTGGGCTCAAGCCTTGCCGGAAAACATTTTTGCGAGCAGAGCAAGAAGCACTGGATGCCGTATTCAAGCCATTCACCGACTCTATTCCATCACTTGCCGATTTCATTGCATCTATTTATATTCAGACTGGTATATTGGATCGTCATGCAAAACCGGCGTTACGCTGGAAAGGTAATTTCCACCAGTATGGAGGCACCCATGAAACCGGCTTATTTGATTATTATTGCCTTGCTGCTTTTCTCCGGGCTCATTTTGAGCTTGCTTGAGGGCGGCATTATTGCGCCGGAAATGTTGGAACCTTCGAATCTTGCGGATTTAATCATAACAGTTGTGCTACGCCTGGTGACTGGTTAAGACTGCAAATACTCACAGAATCAGGAGAACGAAAATGAGTGAACAGAATACCCGTTATAATAATCCGCATTTGTGGATTGCCATTGGGCTCATCGCTGCCGGCATTGGCATGATTCTTGACAATATGCACATCATTTATTTTGATGTTTGGGATTTTTGGCCGGTGATTTTTATAATCATTGGACTGTCAAAATTTAATTCGGGAAACCATGGGGAGAAAGCATCCGGTGTTATTTTTCTAATCGTTGGTGTTGCTTTTTGCCTGGCCGAATTGGACCTTATTAACTGGCACATGATTGGTAGCTTTTGGCCGTTGTTGCTCATTCTTTTTGGGGTTTCAATCCTCTTGCGGCATCGGGACTCAGACGGGCAGGGCCACGATTTTTCCCAGGATCGAATAAGTGCCATGTCTGTGTTTGGTGGCAATGAGAGAATGGTTACTTCGCAGAACTTTGAGGGTGGCACGGTCACCACAGTCTTTGGGTCGACTGTATTGGATTTTAGCGCTGCATCTCTGGCGCCTGGAGATAATGTAATTGATATTGTGACCTTATTCGGCGGGGTTGAGCTCAAAGTGCCGGCCAGTTGGAATTTTGCCATAAAAGTGTTGCCGATTTTCGGCGCTTCAGAGGATAAGCGGAGTTTTGTTGGCAGTGCGGATTTGCCGTCCGGCGGGGTACTCATCCTTAAAGGGATGGTTATTTTTGGCGGGTTAGAGGTAAAGGATGCGTAAAACAAGGGTCACAATTTCCAGGAGCAAGAGGTTTTTTTAAGATGATGCATCCTTTGCTGGGCAATCGCTCATATCTGAATATTTACTTTGCTGCCTGGCTTGTGCTCGCGGCGGCCCAGGCGGTGATTTTGGTGTTCACGCAGGAACTTGCCTGGGGACTCGCTTTGCTTGACGGGTTGACATTTAACACAATGTACGCTGCTCTGGGCGTAAGCTATTGGTTTATGGTCAAGGCTCTGGCGGGTGACAATGTGAGCTTTTTGCGAACCGTTGAAAATCATGGATTCGCAGCGCTCGCAACCTCTCTTCTCTGGATTGGTGCGGGTTACGTCATACTCACTCATGTTTTTTCGCCTGGCAGGGAGTACGTTGCCTTTCTCAAAGCCACTTTAGTTTGGCGTGGCCTTATTGGAATCCTAAACTATTTTATCACGATTTCACTCTATCACTTGTATATACTTTCTGTCCGACTACGGCAGCGTGCCGTAAAAGAAGCTGAACTCAAAACCCTGGTCAAAGAAGCAGAGTTGCGCTCGCTCAGGTTTCAGGTGAACCCGCATTTCATTTTTAATAGCCTGAATTCAGTCAATTCACTCACTCTGACAAATCCTGAAAAAGCCGGAGAGATGACAGTCAAACTCGGAAATTTTTTACGCTATACTCTGGCCAAGGGTGATCAGAAAACGAGTTTGCTGCGGGAAGAACTTGATTCAATGCGGCTGTATCTTGATATTGAAAAAGTCCGATTTGGCGATAAAATAGAATATGATGAGCGCTGCCCGGAGTCCTGCAGAAGTATGAAAATACCCGGTATGATTTTACAACCTTTGTTTGAAAATGCCATAAAACACGGTGTATACGAGAGCCTGACTCCTGTTAAGATCCGGTTTGATTGCCAACGCGATGGCGATTTCTTGAAAATGCGTCTGCAAAACAGTCTTGACGATGAGAATATTCAGAGAACCGGGGCTGGTATCGGTCTGAAGAATGTGCGGGACAGGCTGGAGAGGATGTATGGAATGAAAAATTTATTTGCAATAGAAAAAACAGACGGTTATTTTACCGTTCGTCTGTTCATCCCTGTTAAGGAGACCTGATTTGGCGGAAATACGTGTACTCATAGTTGATGACGAAGAGCCTGCCCGGTTGGTCATAAAGAAATATTTGCAGTCACATTCGGATATGGTTCTTGTCGGCGAATGTAGCAATGGTTTTGAGGCGCTTAAACGCATTCAACAGGCACAACCAGATATCATTTTTCTCGATATTCAAATGCCGAAAATAAGTGGCTTTGAACTGCTGGAGTTGCTCGACGAGAAACCGGTTATCATTTTCAGCACTGCTTTTGACCAGTACGCGCTTAAAGCATTTGAAGCCAGCGCAGCCGATTATTTGTTAAAGCCGTATTCACAGGAACGATTTGCCGAAGCCATGAATCGGGCCAGATTGTTTTTGTTGGACAGAACTGAACATGATCAGGCGCTGAACAGTTTAGTTCTACGCCGGGAGCAGGAAACGGAATATCTGAGTAGGATAATTGTAAAGGATGGTTCCAAGATTCAAATACTTCCTGTGGAAAAATTGCTTCGACTGGAGGCTCAGGACGATTATGTCATGCTGTTTACAGAGCATGGTACTTCACTCAAGAAAAAAACAATGAAGTTTTTCGAGCAGCACCTTGACTCAAAAGAATTTGTGCGTATTCACCGCTCTCACATAATCAGAATTTCGTTCATTCGACAAATTGAGCTGTTTGGCAAAGAGTCGTACAAAGTCACTTTAAAAGATGGGACTCGACTTCCGGTCAGCAAGAGCGGCCACGCTCGCTTGAAACAAATGCTGGAATAGAAACCACGGCTCCGCGTTCTCATACTGAGATTGTTTAGATAATTGTCTTGACTTTTTACAGAAGATTTGATAAATAACTTTGCACCACATGCTAACGCGAATGTAGCTCAGTTGGTAGAGCGTCGGCTTCCCAAGCCGAAGGTCGCGGGTTCGAACCCCGTCATTCGCTCTGTTCTACTCAATGCAACAAAAAAATATAAGGCTTTCCTCGATGAAGGCCTTTGACGTTTTAGGCCATGTATAAATTCACAATACTACTTACAATCACTTTTTTGTTGCAGCTTTCTTGTCTCGGAGATGCTGAGCGCAATAATCCCCTGGATTCAAAGTCCAGTAAGTTTTCAGGTGACGGTAAGATTTCCGGAACAACTTCGGCTTTGTCCGGGCCTGTGGCTTTAAGCGGGGTTGAAGTTGAACTCGAGCCTGGCCCTTTTTTTGCTGTGTCTGACGCTGCGGGTCATTTTGTGTTTGAAAGTATTCCCGCTGGCGGCTATGCTATTGTGGCCGCAAAGACAGGCTATGCAGACTCGCAAGACTCTGTTCAGGTTGAACTGGATGCCGTTACGCAAATTCTGTTGCGGCTGGATGCGCTTCCCGTGATTGACTCTGTTGCTGTTTCATCGCGTCACATTGCCAGGAATTTTCCTGCGGATCCGTTGGTTTTACTTGAAGTGGTGGCCCGGGTTGATGATCTGGATGGGTTTGGCGATCTGGCGCTGGTTGAGGTGCAGATCCCGGCGCTGAATTACTCGGAAACCCTTGCAGAAACGTCCGAGCGTGGAATTTTTCAGAAGATTCTTCCCCAATCAGAATGGCCATACGGTGTTTTTGACAACGTTATTGGCTTGCGCATTTTTGTTCGTGCGTTTGACCGGGCCGGCGCTTTGACGGTTTCACAACCACATCACCTGTCCAGAATTATCTCGCAGGCTACGGAAGTGTTGGCTCCCCAAGGCGGTGCTTTGTTTGACGTCGCAAATGAGGTACTCACCTGGAGAGCGCTTGAATTGCCGTTTGATTTTTCTTTTGAGGTTGAAGTGTCTCGGTTTTTTCAGCTTGGCCTTGAGACCGTTGTCTGGACAAAATCAGGCATTGACAAAGCTGAGACGTCTTTGGCAATCGCCACAGATTTGAGTGACGGAATCTATTTTTGGACAATTTCCGTGGTTGATGCATTTGGCAATCGCAGCCGTTCTCTTGGGGCATCTTTTCAAATTAAATTATGAAACCTGAAGCAATGAGTCGCGAAGAAAAAAAACAATTTGATGCTGTTGAAGCGCTTTCCGAGATCGCTCAAAAAATAAACACAATTCAGGAAATAAAACCCCTTCTAGATGAAATTCTTGTTCTCGGTCTGGATGAGCTGGCTGCCGAAAGAGGATTCGTCTTGCTGAAATCGGGCGAAACCGGTGAGGCGTTTGAGGTTGAAACCAGCCGGAATTTATCAGAAAATCAGATCTCGGATATCACTCAAATTTCATCAAGCGTCATCCGCAATGTGCTCAGTTCTGGTGAAGCAATCCTGTTGTTTGAGGCTGAAAAAGATCCACGCTACCGCACGGCCGAAAGCATTGTTATCCAGAAAATAAAGTCCATCGCCTGCATTCCGCTGAGTATAAAAAATCGGCAAATTGGCGCAATCTATTTGGACAGCGTATCTAAGCGCAGTCGCTTTACCCAGGAGAATCTGCCTTTTCTCACGGCCTTTGCAAACCAGGCCGCCATTGCCATTGAGAACGCCCGACTTTATCAAGCATTACGAAATGAAAATCGACGCCTGCGTGGGGAAGTGCAACGAATTCATGGTTTTGATGAGATTATAGGTCGCAGTAGGGAAATGGAGGAAGTCTTCGATGTCATGTCCCGTCTGCTGGATACCGATGCCAGCGTGCTTATTGAGGGAGAAAGTGGCACCGGCAAAGAACTGGTGGCACGCGCCATCCACTATAACGGACATCGAAAAGACAAGCCATTTATGGCGCTGTTCTGCGGTGCTTTGCCAGGTAGTCTGCTGGAGAGTGAGCTCTTTGGCCACAAAAAGGGCTCTTTCACAGGGGCGGTTACTGATAAGCGCGGTTTGTTTGAGGCGGCTGATGGCGGCACATTTTTTTTAGACGAAATCGGCGATTTAAATTTGGACATTCAGACCAAATTATTGCGCGTGCTTCAGGAAGGCGAAATTCGACGGGTTGGCGACAACAAAGTAATAAAAGTAGATGTTAGAATCATTTCCGCCACAAACAAGACCCTGACGGATTTGGTGCAAACAGGCGAATTTCGCGAAGATCTTTATTATCGCCTTAATACGATTCCGCTTCTCCTGCCCGCGTTGCGCAATAGGAGCAGTGACGTTCCTTTGCTCGCACACCATTTTCTAGATAAGTTTGCCGCACGCAGTCGTTCCGAAATCACAGGTTTTGAACGCGACACAGTGGAAGCATTGATGACACACGATTGGCCTGGCAATGTAAGAGAACTTGAAAACACAATCGAACGCGCTGTGGTCATGGCCCGGGGAAAATTAATATCACGCCAGGATTTGCGCCTGCCCGCCACAGGCACTCAGGAAGATAGTTTCGCAGGCAGCTTGACGCTTCAGGAGTTGACGCGTCGTGCTGTCAAGCAAGCATTGGACGCGGAGGAAGGCAACATATCCGCTGCTGCCAAAATCCTGGACGTGTCGCGCAGGTGGCTGCATTACAAGATCAAGGAATGGGAGCTTTAAAGCAAATCGGCGACTTCACTATCGTCGCCAAGATCAGCGAGAGCGCCATAACCAACGTGTTCAAGGGCCTGCAAAAGGAGCCTGAACAATGGGTGCTCATAAAAGCTCTCAAGGCTGAACATAACCTTGATGAACAGCTTGTCCGTCGCTTGCAGGATGAAGCGGCCATGGTTTCACGCGTAAACCACCCCAATGTTGTACCGCTTTATGCTTACGGCCGCCATGCGCATGTCAGCTATTTGGCGCTTGAGTTTGTTGATGGCCTCGACTTGCAGCAGTTTCTTGCCAAACAAAATCTGCCACCTGAAATAGCCTGGTTTATCCTTGGTGAAACTGCTCGCGGTTTAAAGGCTGCCCATGATAAAAAAATACTGCATCTGGATATTAAGCCGTCCAATATCATGATCTCCTATGATGGTTTGGTCAAATTGACTGATTTTGGTATGGCCGATTTTAAGGAGCGCGTGGAATCTGAGACCGGGGTTGCTGCCAAGGGCACACTGCAATATTTTTCACCGGAGCAAATTTTGGGTGAGCCTGTCGCAAAGAGGGCAGACATTTTTTCGCTTGGCGCTACATTTTACGAAATGCTAACCGGGGTTCCGGCTTTCTCCGGTCGCGATGCGAACGAAACCTTTCAGGCGATTTTGAATGATGTCCCAATACCATATTTGAGAAAGAACGCGGATGTACCGGAAAGGCTGATACAGATTTGTGAAAAAATGCTGGCGAAAAATCCATCCGAACGTATTGACGATTGCGATGTGCTTCTAACTATGCTTGAAGATTTTCAAGCGACGCATAAATTTTCAGTGAATGCTGATATTCTGGCCGGTTTTCTGCATGAGCCAGGTCGGTACAAATCTCAGCTATCTGCGGACACTGCTGCGCTGGAGAAGGCGCCTGAGAAGGTGAAAGTCAGGAGTTTCAGTCGTTATGTTTACACGTTTCTGTTTGTTGTTTTGGTTGTGATAGGATACCTTGGCTTGAATTCGAGCCAGCCGGATCTGCCTGTTTCAAGCACCGACCCCGTGTCGGAATTCCTGACTGGTGAAACGGGCGACAACCAAAAATTCGAGGGGGCAGATGCGCCCATCGCTGCTGATTCTGTTTTCGAAGCAAGTGTTGAAAATAGCGACATCACAAAAAGCAAGGTCATTCAGGAAGGTGTAACAATAGCAGGCGAGCAAGGCGAAATTCCGGCAATTCCACTGGCTGTGGAACCCGGCTATTTGAACCTCATTTGTGTGCCCTGGGCCCATGTTTTCATTGATGGAGATTCAGTGGGTACGACCCCCTTGCAGGAACCGCTGAAACTGTTGCCCGGTTCACACGAATTGTTGCTTGCGAATCCAGGATTTCCCAGCCAAACAGTCACTGTGGAAACGAAACCCGGACAAACTGCGGCTTTCGATTTTTCCTTTTGGACAACTGTTGGAAAACTCAAACTAACCGTGAGTCCGTGGGCAAAAGTGCTCATCGATCATGTTTATATTGACACAGTGCCCCCACAGAAAAATCCGTTCATTGTCTGGCCGGGAAAACACACCCTGACTTTGCGCCACCCTGTTTTGGGAGAGTGGGAGACTGACTTTGAGGCCGAGGCGGGTGAAATATTGGAATTGCAATTTAACCTTCGTAGCTTGTTGTTGCATTAGCTGGTATGAAGATTGCGATTCTGCCATGGAATAAACGGAAATGACCCTTTTTCGAATTCAATCAAAACACTTTATGTTCGCTTTCTTACAACGCTGCAATAATTTTTTGAAGAACTTAGCCTTGATAATTTTCATGATGTGCTGCTTTGTGCCTACCTGGGTTATCGGTCAAGAGCAAGATATCAAATTACTCGAAGAGATTAAACGAGCTTACGAAGCGCTCAATTATGCGGAGGCGGAAATCAAGGCGACAGCCGCTCTTGAAAATTACCAGAGATTCACCCCAACGCAGTTAACCGGACTTCACAAGACACTTGGGCTGATTTATTATTCTGACAATCGGGAAGAGCTGGCACAAAGGCATTTCCAGAGCGCTTTGACATTAAATCCGCAGCTTCAACTTGATTCCCTGATGGTGTCTCCGAAAATTGTCAAGTTCTTTGAAGCTATCAAATTTGAGCGTCATTCACAAGCAAACGACAGAGTCGATGTCCAGCCGCAGATCCGGTATATTCTGGTGAAGGACAAGCGTCCCGGGGCGGCAACTCGTTCGCTTGTTTTGCCCGGCTGGGGCCAGCATTACCGGGGTAGCAAGACAAAGGGCTGGATTGTCACGGCATTTTGGGGCACCGGTATCGTGGGATATTTGACAACATCTCTGGCCCGCAACAGCGCCAGGGACAAATATCTTGCAGAGCAAAACCCAGTCAAGATTGAGTCACGGTATAGCACGTTTAACCAATTGCACAAAGTGCGAAACGGCTTTTTCTTTGTTGCCGCATCAGTTTGGGTTTACGGCATCTTCGATGCCCTCTTCTCCGGTACGAATTCTCATGGAGTGACACCAAACTATGGATTCATGCTATATCCTTCAGCTACAAAAGGCATGTCTGAAATAAGACTATCTATTCCATTTTAAATTCTGGCTTGAATTAAATATGTGCGCATAATGTGCACGAGATGGGCATGATTTGCACATGTTATTGCTTTGATTAAATTTAAACTTACTTAAACCTGTTGGCATAACCATTGCTTAATAGTGAGTTGCTGTCCGGCCCGGAGGAGGCCCGACAGACCGGCTTAAACGTTAAGCAATGGAGAAAAGGCCATGTCAAAGGTTTCCGTCATTGTGGTGTGTGCAAACTGCGGCAAAGTACGCCGAAAAACCGGGCAGTGGCGTTCATTGCCCAGGCACATAAGTAATGAGTTAATACAAAATTTTTCACACACAACCTGCCCTGTTTGCACGAAGAAGCTCTACCCTGAGATATTTGCAGAATTGAGCGATCGTTATTCGTAGGTTCAGCAGGCAGTTTTGTTAAAGTAATTTGATGAATGCTGCATGGTGATTATTATGATTGTATGCATTCCCTGAGGAGGGTTTACATGTTTAAGAAACAGTCATTGTGGAAGAGGGCGACATGGGTTGTCGGGCTCGCTTTTTTCTTAACTCTGAGTTCATCCCTGTTGGCTCAAGGCGGTTTCGTTCTGTCGAAAAGTTCTGATTTTTCTACCAACGATCGCGTTTTTGCTCGCGGCGATACTTTGTTCATGCTCGTTACCGCACCGGATGTGGATTTTACGGATATTGATGAAAACGAGTTTACCTTAAAGGCCGATGACGACAATGAAATTGAGATTGGCTCGGCCGGCGCTTCTTTGTCGCCTGGTTCAATAAGTGGCGGTAACGAGGAATTCAAAGGCCAGTTCAGGAATTTACTAAATGGTCGTTATGAGGCGTTTTTAGCACTGAGTACAACCAATACTGGCGTAAACACCTGGGAGTGGAAAGCCAAGATAGAAGACAATAGCGGTCGAAAATATAAGACCGAAGTGAAATTGCAAATCACAACCGGTGGGCAGGCTGGAGTCACCATTCAAGGAGAAGTTGATATCCGCGGCTCGGATTTTTTGGTAATTGACAATACACTGCTGCATGTCGACACCGAAACGGTCGTGCTTGATGATTCCGGTAACGGGATTACTTTTTTCGACATCCAGGTCGGTGATGTTGTTCAGATTTTGGCTAACCGCGACCAGAGCGGCAAGCTTACAGCGCAACAAATTACCCTGGTTGAGAGCGCTGAAAAAAAAGTTGAACTGAAAGGTGCCATAGAACTGATCGGTGGCGACAGCCTTGTTGTTGTGGGCAAGACTTTTTTCGTAAATGCGTCAACCGAAATACTCGACAAGGACGAGAGCCAGATTGCTTTCACTGCTCTGCAAGTAGGGACTGTCGTAAAGATTGAAGCAATGCTGCTGGCTGATGGCACCTTACTGGCGAGCCGTATTATGGAAGAGGAGGCTGGTAGCAATGAGGTTGAGTTTACCGGGTTTATTGAGGATGTGACAGATACCAGCATTGTTGTGCAGGGGCTATTTTTCCGTGTGACTTCCTCGACAGAAATTTTGGATGATAATGGGGAAGATATCAACTTGTCTGAACTCTCTGTTGGTCAGGAAGTTGAGATTCGTGGTCAGCAACTGCCGGACAGTACCTACGAGGCCATAAGGATTAAAGAAAAAGACGATGCTCAGGAAGAAATTGAAGTAACGGGCAGCCTTGTGGCGGTGAGTGCGGTTTCAATACGGGTTGACGGATTTACTTTTTTCATAGATAGTGAAACCGAAATTCTGGATGATAATAATATCCCCATGTCATTGTTGGACCTCCGGGTTGGGTTTGTTGTGCAAGTGCAAGCGCTGTTTCTCACCGACAGCACATTTCTGGCGAAAAGAATTAAGGTCGAGGACTTTCGTGCGGAAGTGGTGGAAATTTCCGGGGTAATAGAGTCTATTGGTAATGATTCCTTCGTGATAGCGGACCAGGAGTATATACTCACGAACACAACCGAGATTATAGACCGCGATGGCAATTCAGTAGGTACTGGCGCGTTGCAGGTTGGTATGCTTGTTGAAGTTCGGGCTGAAATTCACGTGGATGAAACTCACATTGCGATCCGTGTCAGGGTTGAAGACTCACATAACCGTGAGATTGAAATAACCGGTACGATTGCGGCGATTGGCGAAAACACACTTACAGTATCCGGCATTACTTTCATGTTCAACGCGAGCACCGAGATCAAATCCGGTGACGGCAATCTGCTACAAATAACAGATTTGGAAGCAGGTATGCTCGTTGAATTGGAGGCAGCATTGCAAGCGGATGGACAGTGGCTTGCGGTACAAATAGAATTGGAAGTTCGCATCGAGGATGGTGTTGAAATTGAGGGGCTTGTCGAGGGCAAAACACAAACATCGCTTACAGTGCTGGGAAGGGCTATTGCCATAACCGGAAATACGGTCGTCTTTAATGAGGCAAATGAAATCATAGATGTTGTACAACTTTTTATAGGGCAGAGGGTGGAGGTGCGCGCGGATCAGTTGCCCGGGGGCACACTTGTGGCAATCAGAGTCAAGATTGAAAGCGAGTTTGAGCCTAACCACGAGCTTGAAGTGGAGGGGCCTGTTGATTCGATTGGGCAGGCGTTTATCAAAGTGCTTGGCATCCAATTTGGAGTTGATCAGAACACGGAAATTCGGGATGTGAACAACAATTCTACAGGTTTGAGCGATTTGGTGATTGGGCAAACCGTTGAAGTGTTGGGTGCAACCGAAACCAACGGCGTACGGTTGGCCTCAAGTGTGAAGATTCTCGATGTCTTACTGCTGTCCGGGAGGCTAGAGTCCATCGCAGCACAAGGCATTTCGTTGGTGCAACGGCAGGTTTTGTTTGACGCCAACACACTCATCCTTGGCGACAGGAATGCCTTCTTGACCGTGGAGGATCTGCAAGTAGGGCAATTTGTGGAAGTTCTGGCAATTATGGGAACATCCAGTACTATTTTCGGTATCGCGGTAAGAGTACAGGATGTATTAACCGCCGTAAACGACTCCGCAGTTGATGGTGGCGACCCTTTGCCTGAGAATTTCGCCTTGCTGCAAAATTACCCGAATCCATTTAATCCCACCACATCAATTCGCTTCCGAATTCCGGTAGCCGCTAATGGTGTGGCTGCAAGAACTCAATTAGTCATTTACAATTTACTTGGTCAAAGGGTCCGGACTCTGATTGCCAACGAAGCGCTGCCTGCGGGTGTAATTCATGTACGGCAGTGGGATGGTAAAGATGGCAACGGCCGGCCGGTTGCCAGTGGCGTTTTTCTGTATAAATTGAGCGCCGAAAACTTCACCAAGACAAAGCGCATGACCCTGATTCGCTGACATTGAGTTGTTCTTTTGCCGTACCAAATATCAGCCACAGGGGAAAGGAACGCCGGGCCGTTTGTTTCTGGTGCAAATAAGCGGTCGGCCTCTTCCTTTAATCTTACCTTTTGGCTCCCCAAATCATTTTTTTGCTTGAAAAACAACTTTGTTGGTTTTATCTTCATTCTATGGAAAATAAGAAAAAATTCGATTGGACAACCTGGGTTGGGGTGATAGCTCTGATTCTTTTTGTAGCGATTTACGCTGTGGAAATGTTTCACCACGGCGGCCCGCCGGCCACGATTACCTGGATTCGTCAGCATTTTGGCACGGCAGGTCTTATTGTCAGCAATATTTTGATAGTTGTTGCCTTTCTCGCGTTGTTACCCTATCGGCGTTCGACCATTGGCACCTGGAAATCCAAAGGTGCTTTCATCGCCTTCGTCATCGCTTTGATGACCGAAATGTTTGGTTGGCCGCTGCTCATATTTCTGATTTCCCCACTAGTAGATGTCCCTTCATTGCGCCCTTTTTCACGCCAACTTTTTGGTCACTGGGGCCCGTTGGCAGGAACATGGCTCAGTATGTTTGGTTTGCTGTTAATTGCTCTTGGCTGGCGGCAAATTCACCGGGCCACAGCACTGGTAACCACTGGTATTTATCGCTACATTCGCCACCCGCAGTATACGGGTATGTTCATGTTCACACTCGGCTGGATATTACACTGGCCATCTGTAATCACTCTGGCTATTTGGCCTGTTCTTGTCGTTGCCTACATTTGGCTGGCAAAGGAAGAGGAAAAAACAGTCATAGCGGAGTTTGAAGATGAATACAAAGAATATGCTATGAAGACGCCGCGGTTTTTGCCGTTTCTTGTATAAGCTCTCTGCAGTCAGGCGCAATCTTTCTGGATTATTTATAACCGCCTCGCCCTACACCTGGTTTTGCATTTCTTCAGGCCACAAAGCTTTGCTTTTTCTCTTACGACTATTGCTTGCAATCCTTCCATAATTATCCTATATTTCTACCCGAATTTTGATGTCCACCAAGTCGCTTTTTATTTGTTCAATAGGCTTTTTCAGGCAGATAAATATTTTTTGTTTGAAAATATTGTCATTCAGTTTTTTGAGTTAAGGTTTTATGATAGAAGGGAAAAATAAAAAAAATGCCGTTTATTTAGATCACAGCTCGACAACCCCGGTTGAGCCACAGGTCGTCGATGCTATGCTGCCCTACTTTAACTTACACTTTGGCAATCCGTCGAGTATTCACAGTTTTGGTCAGGAAGCAAAAGTCGCTTTGGAAGATGCGCGCAGACAGATTGCCAAACTTCTCAAAGCTGAAGCGGGTGAAGTCGTTTTTACAAGCAGTGGCACCGAAAGCAATAATTGGGCACTTAAAGGGGCGGCTGCTTTTTTCGCAGGTAGAAAAAAGCATCTGATTACCTCAACGGCTGAGCATCATGCCGTCCTTTTTACCTGTCAATTTATAGAGAAAACCGGCTTTGATGTAACCTATCTCAAGGTCAATGAATTTGGCATGGTCGAGCCGCAGCAGGTCGCCGATGCCATTCGGGAAGACACATTTATGGTGTCCGTGATGCACGCAAACAATGAAGTCGGCACCATCAATCCAATTGGTGAAATAGGCGCCGTTGCCAGGCAGGCAGGCGTGCTGTTCCACACCGACGCAGTGCAGACATTCGGTAAAGTACCAATCGATGTGCAAGATTTGAATGTTGATTTTTTGACAGTATCAGGTCACAAAATTTATGGCCCTAAAGGCGTTGGTGCTTTATATTTACGGCAGGGATTGCAATTAGAAAAGCTGCTGCATGGCGGCAAGCATGAACGCGATCGTCGGGCCGGTACTGAAAATGTGCCTGCGGTAGTTGGTTTTGGCAAAGCAGCGGAAATATCCGGGACCCGCATGCAAGAAGATTTTGCCCTGGTTGGAACGCTGCGAGATGAGTTGCAGAAAAAATTGCTTGAACAAATAGATGGCATTCATGTGAATGGTCATCCGGAAAAACGGCATCCGGCGATTTTGAATGCATCCTTTGCGGGCGTTGAAAGCGACTCCTTGCTCCTTGGCCTGGATTTAAAGGGCATCGCGGTTTCAAATGGTTCGGCCTGTACGTCCGGCACTGTGGAACCTTCTCATGTACTGCATGCCATGGGACTTCCGAAATCAATTGCGAATTCAGCCATTCGTTTTAGCCTGGGGCGAAAAAACACCTCCGACGAAATCGATTACACGGTGAACGCACTGAAAGTAATATTAAAGCGTTTAAGGAAATTTAAAAGGCGCTAATCGGCTGTGTGTTGCTGTTTAAAATGAGAAAGTTAAACATTGAAATGTAAAATATGAGCGTTAAGGAGACAATTGTCGTGGCCATGAGTGGTGGCGTTGATAGCTCAGTTGCCGCCGCCTTGTTGCTGGAACAAGGCCACAAAGTTATTGGCGTGACCATGAATCTTTGGGAGTATGACAGGGTCGGAGGCAACATCAACCGGGACAGCGGCTGTTGCTCGGTCGATACCATGGATGATGCGCGCTGCGTTTGCAGTACTTTGGGTGTGCCGTTCTATGTCGTGAATTTTCGAGAAGAATTTGAAGCGGCAGTTAAGAAAGATTTTACGGACGAATACCTTGCCGGCCGGACGCCGAACCCATGTGTGCGGTGTAATACTTATATAAAGTGGGGCGCGCTGCTGGATAAGGCTGAGGAATTGGGTGCCACCAAGATTGCCACCGGCCATTACGCCCGCAGCCACTTCGACGCAGAAAACGGCAGATATATCCTGCGCCGGGGACGCGATCCGAAAAAGGATCAGTCTTACGCTCTGTATGGAATTAAACCGCGTGGCTTGCAGCGAACGCTTTTTCCCATCGGCGATTTTAACAAAAATGAAATCCGGGAAATGGCGCGCAAATTTGGCTTGCGAACGGCGGAGAAGGCAGAAAGTCAGGAAATTTGCTTTATTCCTGAAAATGATTATACCCGCTACCTGCAAGCACAAAACCCGGAGTTGGCTTCTCTGGCCGGCGGCGACATTGTAAATAAAAAAGGTGAGGTTCTCGGCCATCACAAAGGCTTTCCATTTTATACAATCGGACAACGCAAAGGCCTTGGTTTATCGCTTCCGGAACCTGTTTATGTCACGAAAATTGATGCAGAAAGCAACCAGGTTACGGTTGGGGCGAATCATGATCTTGAGAACGCCGGTCTGCTGGCAGGTGATGTCAACTGGGTTTCCATTGCGGAGCCGGAAGATCAAATTAGCATTGAGGCGAAAATACGTTATAATAGCCCGGCAACACCTGCAATGTTGCAAGTATTAGGGAGCAATCAGGTTAGAGTCATATTTGCGGAGCCGCAACGCGCGGTGACTTCCGGGCAGTCGGTGGTGTTTTATGATGGCGATGTTGTACTCGGCGGTGGGATTATTCAAGCGGCTGAGTGATGCGCAAACAACCTCTCTTTACTGCTCTAATAATAAATTCAACGACATGAAACGTATACTCACAATCGCCGGCTCTGATTCAGGCGGTGGGGCCGGCATTCAAGCGGACCTCAAGACATTTCATCAGTTTGGCTGTTATGGCATGTCAGCCATCACAGCGGTCACGGTGCAAAATACACTTGGCGTTTTTGGCTTTCAGAATATGGCCTCATCTTCCGTTGCCGAGCAAATTGAAGCGGTGGTGAAGGATATTGGTGTGGATGCAGTCAAAATCGGCATGCTTGGTACTTTGGGCACAGCAGAAGCGGTTGCCGCAAAATTACACGATTTGCAAGTACCGAATTTGGTGCTGGATCCGATTATTTGTTCCAGCAGCGGTGTGCCTTTGTTATCCCGTGATGCGCTAGCCATTCTCGTCGAGAAGATTCTACCTCTGACCTTGCTGGTGACGCCTAACTTGTCTGAGGCTGCGGCACTCTCTGGAATCAAAGTTCGAAACATGGCTGAAATGAAAGATGCCGCGCACTTGATTTTCGACAAAGGTGCTGCAAATGTTCTGGTCAAAGGTGGCCATTTACCCGGCGCAGCGATTGATCTGCTCTTTGATGGTGCAACCTTCACCGAGTATGCCGAGGAACGAATCGAAGCAAAAAATACACATGGCACCGGGTGTACCTATTCAGCGGCCATTACCGCCTGTCTTGGCATTGGCTACGATCTTGTTAAAGCCGTTTCAATAGCAAAAAAGTTTGTGACAAAGGCCATTCGTAGCGGTTTGGCCATGGGCAGTGGCGTTGGACCGGTTAACCATTTTGTCGCACCTGATTTCTAATTTGGAATCTTAGGGCAGTTTGCTTTTGTTTATTCAACGGGTGGTTTGGCCGGTGACGGTTAAATGGGGCAGAAATGCTACTTCGTGTAATCTCGGAACTTTCGCAGATGTTATTTGCCTTGCACATATCAACCATTTCGCCATATATTGGCCTTATTTTGCCAAATGAAAATTGAGAAGTCATGCAGGGAAAATTTCTGACAATTTCTGATATTTCCATCATCGGTGTTTTCTCAGCATTGGCAGTCTCGGTGGGTTATCTTCTGGCGCCAGTACCCAATGTTGAACTTTTTACCGCCACGATTTTTTTGTCCGGATTATTGTTTGGCAAAAAACATGGCTGCCTTGTGGGGATTTTTGCCGGCTGGATTTTTGGCATATATAATCCGTGGGGACCCGCACCCTGGCCGTTGCTTTTTGTACAGGTTTTTGTTCGCGCCCTGGTGGGTTACACCGGTGGAATGTTTCGGTCTATTGGCTGGCAGCGTAAGCCATTCTGGTTGCGCGGACTGGCTTTTGGTGCTACCGGTTTTTTCCTCACCTCAATTTACAACATTTTTGCCGCACTGAGTTTTGTGCTTCCTGCTGGTTTTACCTTTGAACGCCTGACCGCTGAACTTGTCACCGGCCTCTTTCTGATCACACTCGCTACATTGAGCAACGTCGTTGTTTTCGCGTT
Organism: Candidatus Zhuqueibacterota bacterium; assembly: GCA_029262005.1. Classification (GTDB taxonomy): domain Bacteria; phylum Zhuqueibacterota; class Zhuqueibacteria; order Oceanimicrobiales; family Oceanimicrobiaceae; genus JAJDAG01. The sequence continues at coordinate 20,680 of JAJDAG010000099.1, forward strand.
GGCAGTACCGGTTGCTGCTGATACACTCGGAAAAGCGCCGCTTTTTCGAAATAGAAATTAACCTTTCATGCGCTCACTGATAATATATTTAACCCTGCTTTTTACATGCAACAATAGCGTCTTGTCGGGGCAAAATATTCCGGCCGCAATTGATTCTGCACTCGTAGACTCTACGTTGACTCGGACTAAAATTCAGCCGCAACCTAGCAATTTAATTTTTCCTTCACCGCAATGGCAGATTTCCAGCCCAGAGTTCGGCGGCGTCATAGCTGAAGACATTCTCGATTATTTGCAACTCCTGCCCGGCGTTATGAGTCTGGATTTCGGCAGTGTTGGCCAGGCGTCGCCAATGGTTATTCGTGGCATGACGCCGCAACAGACTCGCATTTCTCTCGATGGCATGTTTCTAACAAATCCATTAACCGGTACATTTGATAGCGCAAACCTGCCACTGAATCTTCTCGATGAAATTGGGCTTGAAAACCAGGCCGGAGTAGGAATGCATTTGCGAAAATTTGATGATAAGCGGCCGTATTCGCGGGTGCAGTTTCGTGCAGGTGATTGGGGGTATAGTGATTTTGGTGTTTCTTTTAATTTGCCGGTCACACCATCTTCCCAATTCCTTTTCAGCGGGAGTCGCCAAGAATATGATGGTTATTTTTTTGAGTCGCCAACCAGGGTGATAAATGAACCCCGGGATTTGGTGCACTCACGTTTTCTTGCACGCGTCAGCCATCAGCCAAACCAAAAGTTTGAGTTAAACGTCATTTCAATGTTCAATAAAAACGCAAGTAGCGCGCCCGGTCCGTTGGCTCCTGATCTCGTGCCCATCATTGAAAATGGGCGCAGAGAGAAGAGTCGGCTTGACATGCGGATTCGCGCCCGCCTGGGAAATCCGGGCTCGCAGGGTAAAATGTGGCTGGCAAAATTATTTTTCTCACGAATTGGTCAGAAAACCTTTGACGATAACCTCCGGTTCGACAACAGTAGCAGTGTTCTGGGTGGTGAACTGACATATCATTTGATTGGCACAAAAAACAGGTTTGAACTCAGTGCAGGATTTCATCGGATGAGTTTGGTTAGCGAACAATTGGCTGACCGCATTGATTATCAAAACAGTTTTTCTGTAACAGATATTCTCAACGTGGCCGAACGCTTACAATTGACAGCCACGCTTGGTGTGGAAAATTTTTTAGCTGATTCCGGTGAGTTTAACGGTGGTAAAACTGGCAGTACATTGCGAATTCATCCATCGCTTGAAGTGCGCACCAAGTTGGGAAACTCAACCGAAACCTGGTTTTCTGTTATACAGTCGAGCCGGCACCCGGCATTTGCTGAGCGTTACTGGCCGGATAAATTTTATTTGGGCAAAGCAAGTCTCAAGTCTGAGCGCACCACCGGCGGAGAGCTTGGCTTTAAAATGCAGGGGGAAAAAGTTGAGATAGGATCTGCGCTGTTCAGCAATCGGGTTTCCGACTGGATCGGCGCTGATGTCCGCGCAGACACAATCGCTTTTGGTCCGAACAATCTGGGTAGTCGAACTGTTTCCGGGGTTGATGTCAAATTTCGCTGGAATCCACTTCGCTGGGGTGAACTGGGTATCATTGCGAATTATTTGTACGTAACGGAAGATGAACCACAAAAACGATTATTTGTGCCCGAATATTTCATTATAAATTACTTGGAATATGGCCGTCCGCTGTTTGACAAATATGTCTTTGTGCGTTTGCGTGCGAGCGGTCGGGTTTATGGTAAACGTAGTGGTTGGATTTACAACAACAGCACAGACTTACCTGTGTTGACGGCAGCGCAACCAGTCTTCGTTGCGGATGTCAAGGCGTCTTTGGTTTTCTCCGATGCCACGTTTACATTCTCTTTTGAGAATATTCTTGATCAACAATATCAATTGCGACCTGGTTTGTTCATGCCACCCCGCACGTTTCGTTTTAGCGTGGATTGGCAGTTTTGGGATTAAGCGACCGTTGGTTTTGCATGTGAGCAACTTACTCCTCAAAAAGATGTGTTTTACACAAAGCGACCATGAAATAATTTCTTCACGTTTCTGTTGTTGTGGTTTATTGAAACTTGAGCAAGCGGCAGAAAAGACGGAATGTTCAAAAGAAAAACAAAAAAAGAGGATTTAATATGGCAGAAGAAACCATATTCAGTAAAATTATCCGTAAGGAAATTCCATCCGATATTGTTTATCAGGATGAGCTGGTGACCGCGTTTCGTGATATCAATGCGCAAGCGCCAACGCATGTTTTGATTGTTCCGAACAAAATTATCCCCACTGTCAATGATGTGACAGAAGCAGATGAAGCTGTTCTTGGGAGACTGTTTACGGTTGCGGCAAAGATAGCCGAGGAAGAGGGGATTGCCCGGAACGGATATCGGCTTATTATTAATTGCAATAAGGATGGCGGGCAGGAAGTGTATCATCTTCACATGCATATTCTCGGGGGCCGAAGACTGGGCCCAATGCTTGCACGGTGAATCAGCGCCAACGCCAGGCACTGTTGCGAGATGTTATAATTGTGCATAAACACCACCACTTGTTTTTTCGCAGAGAAAATATCGGTTTAATTCGTCTGCACGCGCGATTAAACTAACCGGACTTTTTTCCGATGAAATAGCAAGGTACTGCAGCCACTTCAACCGACTGGTATTTTTATGCGGTCTAAAATTCAATTGGCACAGGCATGTTTGTTGGCTCGCTGCCGCTTATGTCTGCAAAAAATGCTTACCTGTAGAGTAATTTGAATTGTTTGGGTTGACTTTGTTAGAAAAAAAGTGTATCGTTCTGCAATTTATTTTGCTCATTGTCGCAACATTGAGCATATATTTTAACTGATTTGATGGTAATAAACCAACCCGGTGCTTTTTATGTTGGGCAGCGGGTTTTTCTGTGTCAAACGGATTGCTTTCCCAGGCAAACCTTAAATTTCTAAAAAGGAGTATGAAGCTGATTATGAGTGATATGAATCAGAAAGGGACAAAATTGATTGAACCTTACGGCGGAAAACTGGTTAACCTCGTGGTTGCACCGGAGGAAGCCGAAGAACTGAAGGCACACGCAAACCAATTGCCTTCGCTGCAGTTGAGTCAAAGGGCGCTTAACGATCTTGAATTGCTGGCTGTTGGCGCTTTTTCTCCATTAAGCACATTTATGGGGAAAGATGATTACCAGGGTGTTTTACACGAACTGCGCCTGACCAGCGGGCATATTTTTCCATTGCCGATTACCTTGTCTGTTGATGCAAGTGATGATATTACGCTTGGCAAAGACATCGCTCTGCGCAATGCCAAGAATGAGCTTTTGGGCGTAATGACTATTGAAGAAATGTACGAGTGGGACAAAGAGGAATTGGCTGGTCAGGCATTCGGCAGCCGTGATCTCCGTCATCCGCTCGTTGCGGAAATGCACCGCTGGGGCAAGTACAATATTTCTGGAAAGCTTAGAATTCTGCAATTGCCAACTTATTTTGATTTTCGTAATCTGCGGCTTACTCCTGCACAAACCCGGGCTCGATTGCAAGGATATGGCTCTGAAAACGTCGTTGCATTTCAAACCCGGAACCCGCTTCATAAAGTTCATGAAGAATTGACGAAACGAGCCATAGCCGATGTTGAAGGTGTGCTTTTGTTGCATCCGGTTGTAGGAATGACCAAACCAGGCGATGTAGATCACTACACACGCGTTCGCTCCTACAAAGCATTGGCTGATCATTATTATGATGCGGATCGTATTTTATTATCGCTCTTGCCACTGGCAATGAGAATGGCTGGGCCGCGTGAAGCGCTCTGGCACGCGCTCATTCGCCGTAACTATGGCGCCAATCATTTGATCGTCGGCAGGGATCATGCCGGCCCGGGAAAAGACTCAACCGGCAAACCGTTTTATGGGCCGTATGACGCGCAGGAAATGGTTAGTAAATATGCCGATGAGTTAGAAGTAAAAATGGTACCATTCGCTGAGTTGACCTACCTGCCCGAAGAAGATCGATACGAAGAGGTCTCCAAGATTGCCGACGGAACGAAAACCGCCTCCATTTCCGGTACGCAGGTCAGAGAAGATTATTTGAGCAAGGGCAAGAAATTGCCTGAATGGTTTACACGTCCGGAAGTGGCTGAGATTTTGACTGAATCTTACCCGGCTCGTCACAAACAAGGTGTGTGCATCTGGTTTACAGGCTTGAGTGGTTCCGGTAAATCCACTACGGCTGATGTTCTGACATCAATGCTGCTTGAACAAGGTCGACAAGTTACGGTGCTCGACGGTGATGTGGTGCGCACCAATCTTTCCAAAGGACTTGGCTTTAGCAAAGAAGATAGGGATATTAACATCCGGCGCATAGGTTATGTGGCTGCTGAAATTGTGCGTCACGGTGGTGTTGTTATCGGCGCCGCAGTGAGTCCTTACCGTGCGACAAGAAACGATGTTCGCAACCTCATAGGCTCAGATAGCTTCATAGAGGTTTTTGTTGACACACCGCTTAACGTTTGTGAAGGACGCGATGTTAAGGGTATGTACGCCAAAGCCCGCCGTGGCGAAATTAAAGATTTTACCGGCATCGATGATCCGTATGAGTCACCTTTGCATGCGGAAGTGACGTTGGATACAGTCAAAACCACTTCTGAAGAAAACGCCCATATTATTCTCCGTCATCTCGTCGAGAAAGGATTTGTACGCAGTGAGATAACACAGTCTAAAGAGGACCTCGTGGCTGCGTAAGCCTGAGTAAATCAAAAGCAATAAAAAGGCAGCCGTTCGTTGAACGGTTGCCTTTTTTTTAACTACCAAATCTAAATTCTTTATCTCTGGTAAATAATCGATGTTATTTTTTTTAAATAGAATAGACTTTAAACTTGTTTTTACGTTGAGAATATTCTATTTTCAGCCGATTGTGTAAGACTAAAATATAACACTTGGAAGGGTACCAACCAGCCTGGTTTTCTTCCTCCTCCCTGATGTTTTCCAGGAATCTTGGGTAATAGACATTTATGTTGTCCTACCCGAATTATAGGGGTGTATCTCATGACCCAACCGTACCTTTTTACCGCCGCAATGGTTGCATTCTCACTTCTGTTTGGATGCGCCTCGTCCAGTAAAGATGCCAGTAATAATCCTGGTTTGACTAAATCCGGCGCAAATGCCGATTACCAAAAAGTCGCTTTGCAGAAATATCAAAAGGATATCAGCTATTCTTTCAACTCAGAAAAATCTTATGTTATCTGCACGCACAAATCTAAACAGCCATCGCCACGCCGGCCGCGCGCGACACATTTCTTTATTTATGACATAAAGAACAACACAGTACTCTTTGAGGACGCCCAGGCAAGGGCCAAGGTCAGATGGATCAATCCCTTTCAAGTTGAAGTGGCTGTGATTCCAGGGATTGTCAAGGGGGATGAAAGTGAAGGCACACAGATCCACGGTTACATTTATGATATAAAACAGGGACGGAAACTAGCGCTTGGGCTGATGACCAAATAAAAATTCGCAGAAAGTAACATTTTTTTATAGGATAAAAGATGTTAATAATTCAGTTTTAGAATCAACTGAGTTTTGAAGTAATCCCTTAAGAAAATATAATTCGGTTTTTATACCTGTACTCTAATTCAGGAAGGAGGGCCACCCACAAATTGAATGTCTATAGAAACCCACATTTAAACTAAACCCTATTTTAGTATTAGGAGGCACAGAATGAGTAAAAGGTTGTCAATATTCTTTGCATTGGTTTTTGCGGTCGTTTTGTCTTCGAGCTTCGTTTTTTTTCAGGACACTCCGGTTGAGAAATCCGATGCCCCGCAATTGATGTCAGATACCATTTCACCCAAAACCGCTGGAAAATTGAGTTCGCACAAAAGAGACAGAGTAAAGAGGCACATTGGCAAAGACAGCCCCAATCTCTTTGCTGAGTGGCATAACGGAATTCGAACGCGGCCCGGGGCTGCCGGACCGGACTACCCACACAATTACAAGGTTAAGGAATTATTAAAGGCCCGCAAGGTCAACACCGTCAAAGAGTTAAGTTTGTTGAAAAGCAGTAACCGGCTTAACTGGATTGAGCGCGGCCCTGGAAATGTGGCAGGACGTACCCGCGCCATCCTGGTAGACCCCAGAGATTCGAATTATGACACTTGGATTGTTGGCTCAGTAGGGGGTGGTGTCTGGAAAACCAGTGACGCCGGCCAGACCTGGACCCATCTGACAGCGGGCCTGCCTAATTTGGCGACAAGTACGCTTGCCAGCAGCGCCAGCGCTCCGAATACAATTTATGTGGGAACCGGCGAAGGTTTTGGCAACGTTGACCAGATTGACGGTACCGGCATCTGGAAGTCTACGGATGGTGGCACGAGCTGGAGCCAACTCATCAGCACAGTTTCAAATACAGATTTTGAGAATATTATGCGAATGGTGGTTGATCCGGCCAATGCCAACGCAGTGGTTGCTGCAGTGGCGCCTGGTTTTTACAGCGACGGCATTTCAGGTATATATCGTTCAACAGATGGTGGCGGCAGCTGGACAAAAACTTACACTTCAACAGGCCCGGATGTGCAGGACCTGGTGGCGGATCCCAACAATTTTAACAATCTCTATGCTGCATTAAATGGTACCGGAGTAATCAAGTCCACGGATGGCGGCCAGACCTGGGCGAGTTCTTCATCAGGAATTGGCGGTGTTGGCCGTATTGAATTGGCTGTAGCGCCTTCAAACTCAAACAAAATTTATGCGGCGGCCCAGGGCGGTGTGTCCGGATCAATTCTTTACATTTCTGACGACGCCGGGGCAAATTGGGCGCCAGGGAATGATCCGATTGAAAACATTCACTGGCTGGGTGGCCAGGGTTGGTATGACAACACCATTGCCGTCCACCCTTATGACGATAAGCAAGTTTTTGTGGGTGGTATTGATCTGTTTAGGCTCGAGACCACGGCCGGTACTGACACTATTGGGCCAACGGTTACGGGCATTGACTTTGAGAATACGGCTTCGTTTTTGTCTTTGATTAACTTCAGTGGCTCGCTCGCTGGTGGCGGCATTGATAAAGGCGATGCCGATGAGAGTGATTTCACAACTGTTGAAGTGCGATTTGGCCAGGGTAAATCACAAAAAGCACATCGTTTTCTGGTGCCGGTCGGCGCGACTTCCGGCGTTGCTGCTTCGCAATATGCGTATCAGGATTATGTAGATGTGCCCTTTGAGTTGTGGGACACGGATAACAATCAGCAGCTTATGATTGCGTTCCGGGATCAGTCTCGTAATGGCGCCTGGGAGCTGCAGCCAGATGACAGTCCTAGCCGTGAGTTGGCACGAGAATATGTCTACTTGTCTGCCGAGCCATACAACGCAACAACACCAAATGCAAGCATGGCGCAAGCTGGGGGGCATGAACACCGCAATCTTTATTTTATCTGGCCCGTTCTTGCAGATGGTGGCAGCTTCGACCCAAACAGCTTGCCGGAGGCAATCATTCGACTCAACTGGGGAACAATCATCACCAAGGGGATCGAAACATCGGTTGTTACAGATGGATATGGTCGTAACGGCGGTTTCTCTCGCGGTGTGCATGTTGATCACCACAACATTACTCTGATTGGCACGGATGCGGCCACGCAAAGTTTCCGTCTTATCAATGGTAATGATGGCGGTGTTGCCTACACAGACGATGGTACCACTTTTTTCCAAACAGGAGATACGTTTGGCAATGGCATTAACGGCTATAATACGACGCAGTTTTACGGTGTGGATAAGGCGCCTGGTGTCGACCGTTATATTGGCGGCCTGCAGGACAATGGCAGTTGGGTTTCGCCGTTGGATGCCGATGCAACCAGCGTTTGGGAGGATGCTCCCAGCGGTGATGGCTTTGAGGCTGTTTGGCATTATAAAGACGTAAACAAAATGCTTGAGTCGTCTCAATATAATTTCATTTTTCGTTCCAATGATGGCGGTAGTAACTGGCTAGCCAAGAGTCCACCCGACAACGGTCAGTTAACCGCCCCGTTCTTTACCAAGATTGCGAAATCCAAGCAGGATCCTGATCTTGTGTTTGCTATTGGCGTATCCGGTGTGTGGCGATCCGATGACTTTGCCGACAACTGGAGTCTAATCACTATGCCACAAGGTTTTAACGGATCAAACAGTTTTTCTCATATTAAAATATCGCTGGCGAGTCCGCAAGTGGTGTGGACTGCGCGCAATAATACGGCGTCGAGTCCGCCTTACGTGTCAACGGATGGTGGGTTCACGTTTGCTCCGACCAATGTGTACTCAGAAGTTGGCATGGGACGCATTTCCGGGCTTGAGACTCATCCGACAGATGAAAATACAGCATATATTCTTTCAGGCATACGTGGTCTTCCCAAAATATTACGCACTACAGACTTGGGTCAGACCTGGGAAGATATTTCAGGCTTTGGCTCAACCGGCACAAGTTCAGCCGGCTTCCCGGATGTCACTGTTTACAGCTTGCTTGTAATGCCGTATAATACGGACATCATTTGGGCAGGTACTGATATCGGCATTTTTGAAACGACCGATGGCGGCGCAAGCTGGGCCTACGCTGCGAATGGTCTTGAGGCTGCGGCTGTTTACGAGATGCTGATAGTCAACGATGAAGTTGTTGTTGCAACCCACGGTCGTGGCGTCTGGACTGTATCCCTGACCGAGCTTGCCGGCTATGAACCGCCGGCCGCGATATTGTCTCCACGGATGACTGCGGCAGGAGGCGCCGGTGGCGTTGTCACGCTGAATATTAACATGCCATCTGCTTATGATTCATCGAGTGTCTTTGTTGATGGAGAGCTTCTGGTAAGTTTTGCGGCGAATGCAGCCGATCTGGATACCGTATTTAGCGAAGTCCTTCCGGTTTCTGAGTTGACTACTGCGACCTTTACTATGTTCTCATACAAAGATGGGAAAGAACTTAGATCAGCAAATTCTGAAGTGACCCTGTTTCCGGCGTCTTCAGCCCAAAGCGGTTATGTTGAGGACTTTAACGACATCGCGGCTGATTTTATTTTAACCGGCGCAGGCTGGAAAATTTCCAAGCGGTTCGGCTTCAGTGACCATTCACTGCATAGTCCTCACGATTATCCCAATAACGCTGATTTGATCGCACTTTTGGCAGTAAGGCTTCTTGTTGCCAAAGGAGATGCTGTCCTGGAGTATGATGACATTGCCATTGTTGAACCCGGGGAATCGGGTGCGGCGTTTGGTTCTAGTCGTTTTTACGATTATGTTGTGGTAGAAGGCAGCAATGACAACGGTGAAACATGGAAACCATTGTTGTTGGGCTATGATGCACGCTTTGACGCGGCCTGGTTAGATGCTTGGAATGCGGGTGGTTTTCCTAGCACTGATATGTTTAGAAAGCACGAAATCGACCTGCTTGATCACTTCTCCGCCGGTGAAGAAGTCTTTTTACGGTGGCGGTTGTTTTCTAACAATACCGAAAGTGGTTTCGGCTGGATGATTGATAACATCAAGTACAAGGATCAACTGGTGTCTGTTGGCACAGAGGCGTTCGTGACTGCAGATTACAGCCTGACCGAAAATTATCCGAATCCGTTTAATCCGAGCACA
>JAJDAG010000100.1 GCA_029262005.1 Candidatus Zhuqueibacterota bacterium
CAAACTCTGGGTCATCGAATAACGCAAAATCGAAATCGCTGTACATTCTTATTATTTACCAGTGCTAACATATTATTCTAAAAATCTCACGATCCATTCCATTTTCAGATATTTCAGAAACAGATATGATCTTTTTTTTCGGATACTGCAAAAGCACAACTTGCTTTCCCCCGTCATGGTAGTTTCGCTTGCGCTCAGGGTCAGAATATTGGGGGAGCGGAAACTGCTTAACCACAAGATAAAATAACAGATTAGCAATGTCAAAAGAAAAATGGCTTTTTTGCAAAAATCAAACCGTTTGCCGGATAAATTCGCCCCAAAATAAGGCTGCAAAAAACCCAACAAGCCCGTTGCAGACCAGGAACACGTCACCGCCGATAAGGAACACGCCAACGCAGACCAGGAACACGTCACCGCAGATAAGGAACACGCCAACGCAGATAAAGAACACGCCACCGCAGACCAGGAACACGCCACCGCAGATAGGGAACACGTCACCGCAGACAAGGAACACGTCGCCGCAGATAAGGAACACGCCACCGCAGATAGGGAACACGCCACTTCAGACCTTGTTTTCGACAATGTAAACCCTGAACGCGTTGTTTTCTTTGCAACGCTCAGGCAGAAAAATGCATTTTTGTTCTCTTTTTATTAAAGATTGTCCGGCAATGGCCGAACTATGTGAAGTTTATATAAACTAACTTTTATTTACTAACAAAAATGCAAGGAGAAAAAAAAATGATAAAATCCTATCGTCTGGAGTTCATGGAAAAACTGATTGTGCGGCTTGACAAAATGCTCTCCGGTGCAACTGTCACCGAAATCGCCCTGCCCGAAGAGCTGGTAACCGCGATCAACAACTTGCGGCTGGCAATTGAGGCCAACATATCCAGCTATACCACAGCAAAGCAAGAGGAGGAGATGGTGGCGGCGTCACTGCAGTTAATGCAAAGCGCAGTGGTTCTGTTGCTGCGGCGGGTGCGCAAGTTAATCGGCCCGGGCATGTCCGCACGTGACCGCCGGGCTTTGCGCAAACAGTATGGATTGCTAAAGATTTGGCGTTTTGGCCAGGAAAGACTGGTGTCGATTTTGTCGCATGTCATTAGCGTGTCTGACTCGCACACCGAGCCGGAAAAAAAATTGCCAACGGATATACTGACCAGCGTGCAAACGCAGATGCAGGCAGTGCAGGAAGCGCTGGATGGACAGCGTCATTTTAAAGCAGAGGAAGACGACCTGCGACTGCTGCGCGTGGAGCTTGATTTGCAATATCGCCAAGTGCGTGATCTGGTCTATGCATTCCTGATGGAAGTGATGCCCACGGGCTGCCGCGATCCGCGTCTGCGGGACTTTGGTTTCCGGCCTTCTATCTTGCGCCGCAGGCCTGAGTCACCGGATGAAATGACTGCGATAACCGAGGTTGAGTCCGTGGAACCGGTGGTTGTAGAAACTGAGACTGAAGATACTGCAACGACTTCTTAACTGCATGCTGCATCTGCCATAAAGACGCAGAGAGCACAGAATTAAAAAGCGTTTGTAACTGAAAAAATATCCTGTCATTTTTGTGCAGGATATTTTTTTTGGGATAGAATAAGTTGTTAATGGCTCTGTGTTGTTTTGTATGGGCAAAAAAAAGGAAAGCCACAGAACTGCCGAATGAAACACCGACAGAAAAATGAGATTGACACAGCAACCAGTTGAGTTCATCCTGCCTGGCTCTTTTTATGTATCCTCTGCGAGGATAGGTTTTGCAGGGGCGTTTCTTTCTACAATAATTAAACATCTACGATGTTTTTCGGTAACGTATTGATTTCTGATTTTACAGACTCGTTTCCTCGTCGCCAAAGACAAGCTCGTAGAGCTTTCAGTATTGTAGATATGCAAGCCCACCGCCGCTCTAATCCTCGTAGAGGATTCATAGGTGGCGGTTGCGGAGATGAATTGTTGGGACGCTTTGACCGAGCGTTATAATCTATTAAATGTTTTTTTCTGTTTTTCTCTGTGGCTTATAATAATCAGAATCTGTGTTTCATCAGTGGAAATCAGTGGCGAGTATTTGTCTTTCCTCGTGTCTGAGAACAACGATACCCACACAGATCAACATAGAGCCTTGTTAATCTGCTGTAAATTAACAAGATTCCTGGTGAATGGCCGTAATGCCCTGTCAGGTTTTTGCAGTGGCTGTTTTCAGTCGAATTGTCATGCCCGGGGTCTTCTGGCGGGCATCCGGTTCAGTGCCCGGAGCTGTCTGCTAAGCCATCTTGACTTCAACAAAGCAAATGCTGAATTTGCCGAACCCGTTCTTTTCTCTGGATTCCCGCCTAATCCCGACAAACCGGAAATCCCAAAATTCAAGACACAAATTCCAAATAAATCGCAAACAACAAATGACAATGTCCAGAGCCATTATTGTCAACGTTTGGAATTTCGAACATTGGCAATTGGATATTATTTGAGATTTGTTTTTTGTCATTTTGGATTCTCAATTTTCACTTACTTGAAGATCGCGGCAATGACTCCTTTATAAATACACTCAAGTCAAAATCGTTCCCGCAAAACTCAAACCAAACACAACTGGTTGTAGCCCGGCGTTTTTCCCTTGATTCTGTGACTTTATTGCCGTATTTTTATTCTATACTACATTTCTCCCCGGCGATTCCGCCAATCTGTTTTTCGTAATTTACGGCCAGGGTTTTTAAACCCAGGCAGAGTTTAGAAAAGACGCAAGCAGGACCCATCACCTAAGCAGGAAGCTTTTTCATGACTCAATCCAAACGCGAAATATTTATCTCCTACGCCCACGGCGACGAAAGCCGGGCGCACGCCGAACGGCTGGTGAAATTACTGGAAGAAAAAGGCCTCAAAGTGGTCATCGATGAAAAAAACGTCGGCTACAAAGACAATATCGAGGACTTTGAAAAGCGCATCGGCCGCGGCGATTGTGTCATCACAATTATCAGCGACAAATATTTGCGCTCCGAACATTGCATGTTTGAAATGGTCTGCATTGAGCGCCGGGATGAGGTTTACGACCGCATTTTCCCCATTGTCTTGACTGACGCCCACAGCATTTACAACCGTTCCGGTAGATTGAACTATCAAAAATACTGGACAAAAGAACGCGAGAATTTCAAAAAAGAGCTCGACGAAATTGGGCCGGATGCAGGCATGCAAAGCAGCATCGAGGATTTGAACAAGCTCGAACAAATCAAGCTTATTGCCGGCAAAATCAACGCCATGCTGGCGAAAATGTACACACTCGAACCCGAGCAACACCTGCGCGAGAATTACGCAGACCTGCTGGCGGCCATTGAAAAACACATGGCCGGGGAAGAAGAAATTGCCGCAACAGCCGCGAACAAATTCCTGACTAAAACGCCGGGCCGGCCCGATTATTTTATTGGCCGCGAACAGCAACTGCAAAGCATTCACAAAAAACTCTCTGAGCACGACCCGCTGCTGCTGGTGAACGGACTTGGCGGCATTGGCAAAACCACCCTGGCTCAGGCTTATGTCAACGCAGAACAATTCTCCGCAAACTACCAGCACATTGCCTGGATTTTGGCCGGCAGCGACCTCAGGCAGGATTTTGTCAACAGTTTGCAAATTCCGCTGCAAATTGATTTGGCGCAAACCATTGACTTGCAGCAACAATTTGAGCTCATTTTAGACCAAATGCAAAACCGCTCCGGCAACAATTTGCTGGTCATTGACAACGCTAACAATCACCAGGAACTGCTTAAACACCGGCAGACGTTAAAATCGCTGCGCTGGAAAATATTGCTCACCAGCCGCTGCGAGCCGGATGCGTTTAGCAAACTGCCCGTGGATGAACTGCCGCCGAAAGACGCCAAAAATCTCTTCCTGCACCATTTTGTTGCAGACCCGGCCGAGCCGCCGGAGAAAACAGATTTGCCGGCCCTGCTCGAACAAATAAACCACCACACTTTGCTTATCGAGCTGCTGGCCAAAGCCGGCAGAAAAAAAGGCCTGAGCATAAAACAGATCCTCGAGCGCCTGCAGCAAACCAAACATAAACACCGGGATTTACAGCGCAAAATAACCGTGGGCAACCACGCCGAATTAAGCCACAAAGAAAAACAGGCCAAACTGCACGACTACATTCTGGCCCTGTTTGAGCCGGAAAAACTCGGCAACAACGAGCAGCGGATTTTAACATTTTTTGCCGTGCTGCCGCCGGAAGAAATGCCTGTGCAGCACCTGGCCACCTTGTTTGCCGTGGCCGAAGAAAACCGCAACGATTTTGAAGACCAACTCGATGATTTGCAACAAAACGGCTGGCTCAGCCATAAGCAGCAAACTTACAAAATGCACCCGCTGCTGCAGGATGTGGTTTTTGAAAAGCTAACACCGGACGCCGGCAATTGTGCCGATCTCATTCAGGCGCTCTCTGCTGTTTTGCAAGCACATTTGGGCACGGCTTTTGACTATCTGACTTACGCGGTTGCAGTGGCAAATAAAATTAATACGGCCGATCTACAGCTTGGATTATTGCAAGGGTATCTTGGAGAAACAAGTAAAAACATTGGCAACTTATCTCAGGCATTGCAGAGTACAGAGAATGCCCGAAAAATCTTTGAACAACTTGAAGAAAAAGAAAATCTGGCCATTTCTTATTCCAAGTTAGGCGACATTCAGAAGGCCCTCGGACAATTCGACAAGGCACTCGAATTCTTTGAATTAGAAACCGATTTATTCAAAGAACTCCATCAAGCCAATCCAAAAAGTGAAAGCATCAAAAACGGGCTCGCCATTTCTTATTCAAAGTTAGGCGGCATTCATCAGGCGCTCGGACAATTCGACCAGGCACTCGAATTCTTTGAATTATATAATCAATCAGGCAAAGAACTCCATGAAGCAAATCCAAAAAGTGTTGATCTGGAAAATAACCTGGCCATTTCGTTTAGTGATTTGGCCGGTATTTATTTGCACAACAAACAGAGCGGCAAAGCCAGGGAATATTACCAGGAAGCAGTGCAAATCTGGCAGCGGCTGCACCGCGTCACCGGCCTGGCTACTTACAAATCAAATCTCGAAACAGTGCAGCAAGAACTAAAAAACACGGAGTGAAATGCTTCAGCATTTCAAGCAACGCTGAAGCGTTGCACTCCCTTACTAAATTATGAAAACGCAAAACGTCACCGTCATCATCCCCGCTTTTCACGAAGAAGCTGTCATTGCCAAAGTCGTCGGTGAGGTTCGCGTCCTGCACCCAGAGTTCGAAATACTGGTCGTTGACGACGGCTCCAAAGACCAGACGGCTGAAAAAGCGCAACAGGCCGGTGCGCGCGTGCTGCGGCATCCGTACAATATCGGCAACGGCGCTGCGGTCAAAACCGGCATCCGCCATGCCACCGGCGATATCATCGTGCTCATGGATGGCGACGGCCAGCACTCAGCCAGTGAAATCAGCGCCCTGCTTGCGCACATGCAAAATCACGATATGGTAATCGGCGCGCGTTGCAGCGGCTCAAAAAGATCCTGGCACCGCACCAGCGCCAACGCCATTTACAATTTATTGGCCACCTATATCACCAATTTCCCGGTGAAGGATTTGACCTCGGGTTTTCGCGCCATCCGCACCAGCGTCGCGCGGCGCTACCTGCATTTGCTGCCCAACACATTTTCCTATCCCTCTACCCTGACACTGAGTTTCCTGCGCAGCGGCCGCAGCATCTGTTTCGTGCCCATCATCACCAAAAAGAGAACCGGCAAAAGCAAAATCCGCCTGCTCGCGGACGGCGGCCGCTTTTTTCTCATCATCATTCGCATTTCTTTGCATTATGCGCCGTTGCGCAATTTTCTGCCGGTGATCCTGGGCCAGTTTTTCGCCGGCCTGGGCATGTA